>NZ_JBSHNQ010000058.1:0-1803 GCF_053604665.1 Lacinutrix chionoecetis | reverse complement strand
TTGTATTAATACGTCTAATTTAGACTTGTCGTAATCGTTAAAGGTCTTTTCTATAATTTCAGACAGTGTTACGTCATTATGTGAGGCGTAATGTGGTCCATCGTCCGCAATAAAAGTAGGACTCTGTGCTTTAATAACAACAGTATCTCCAGAACCTGCTTCGTGCCCTTTCACAGTTTTTACCTGTGTTACAATGCCTTTAAATTCTAAGCTTTCATAACCGCTAAAGGCATCTAAGGATGTTGTTTCCAGGGTTATGGTTTCGCCTAAGAAGTTTTTACTGGATTCTCCTAAGGCTTGAGACAGATCTTCGAGAACATCCATTCTGCACACTAATTCTAATAGATGATGTTCATCTATGTTTTGTTGAAGATTCAAGTATTTGTAGGCAGTAATCTCTTTTCCACCAATAAATATTGTTGTAGTGCTTTGAAGTGCCATAGTATTTTATTTTATAATTTCAAGAATATTTTCTATACAAATATTACTGTATATTTTTCTAATAATTTTATTTTTATCTGCTATAAACAAGACATTGTTGTCAATTTTGTTTTCTTTTAGAAAGATACCATAAATTCCTGCTATTTTTAAATCTGATATAACAATTATATCCGCATTAACATTTTTTAGTTCTGGCCAAATGGCATGATTGATTTCCTTGTTGTAACCTTCTTGGATATCATCACTTTCTGACTTGAAAAAAACAATTGTCTTTTCTTTTTTTAAGTCAGAAAAAGATTGTTTGTTATCGCCCAAAGGATAAAAACTTGGTAATTTGTCACCTATTTTCAGTTTTTCTGTTTCTTCTATGGGTGTTAAGCTATTGCAATTATTTTCTTGTTTACAAGAAAACAGGCTAAGGAGAATTAGTATATGTACTACCGTTTTTTTCATTATCTTTTAACTGTTATATTACCAACTGAATTTGAAAAACCTAATCTTGCTTTTATTAAATAAGAATAAATGGTATCCCACTTCTCGATATCTTTAACTGTAACACAACCTGCTGAATAATTTCCGCAGTGTAAATAAACATCTCCAACGCCAGAAAAGTGACCTAACGAAAACCATGTTTTAGCATAAGAAGCTCTATCTGTATAAGAAGCGCCTCCACTATGAGGATGGTCTGGAATTTTAATAATATGATTTCCTACAGGCACAGGTGTAGTAGGATCTGTAATTGCATTAAAAGTACCTAAACCTTTAATCTCTAAAGTCTCCTTACTTCTGTCAAATATTATTTCTACGGCCGATGTTCTTGGAGGAATACCTTTAACGATATAAGATCCATTGGTGTTTTTAATTGATGCTTTTTGACCTTGGTATACACCTTCTTTTATTATAAAATAGTCTCTGGTATTACTTTCTGTCCACTCTAATTCTAAATATTCTGGTAATGCCTGAATCTCTCCATTACTAAACTTTGCATTTACCCAACCATCATTAGATTGTTTTATATAAGCAACTTGCGTCATATAGATGTTCTTAAAATTGTAGACTAATGTTTATTTTAATGATTGTGCAAATAGTTACATACTAAACCATAGCATAATTACTTGCGATTCGTTTTTAATTAAAATTTATCATATCAATTTATTTAAATATTGATTTCATTAATTTAAAAAGCGCACTAATAATGTTTAAATTTTAGCAGGCCAATTATTACTAAATTTGGTTCCTTTTACACTAATCTCCTGCGCAGATATTACTATTCTTGTTTTTAGAGGTTGTGAGCTAACAGCATCAAAATCCTCAACATAATCTAAACAGTAAGCGTCTTTAAATTTAACGGTTTTTAAACTG
>NZ_JBSHNQ010000057.1:0-4174 GCF_053604665.1 Lacinutrix chionoecetis | reverse complement strand
GCGATGACCAGTAGTTATATCTGTAAACATTGCTTGTGCCTTCTTGACGTCTTAATACTCTACCATTAGCGGAAGTAAGCAAATCGCTGTGTATGCCTTGTACTAATTGAGAATCATCTTGTAAATCTAAGGTTCCGTTTAGTTCTAAATACCAGCTGTTGTTTATCTGGTTTTCCCCACTTACTGTAAAGCTTTTATTATTATCAATAAACATCCCTATTTGATTGTGAGAATTAGAGCTTGTAATATTATCTTTTATATGTACTATGCTCCACGGTTTGTTAGATGTAACATCTGTGATGTCCCATACATTGCCATGTAGCCACGTGGATTCTTCTGTCCAAGCGCCATTGTTTACTGTCTCGTATGGTAGCGGTGCTGTTTGTGCCTGAATGGTAGTTATGTTATGTAAAGTAGCGTGGTTGTTATTAGATGAATAATCTGTTGTTCTGTTGGAAACTATATTTGTCATAGGATAATAAGCTTCTAAACTTGACCACAACACTGGTGTGCCACTGGCAATATCTACTACATCTTTAGGGATAATAGCGCCATGAACATTTCCTGAATTATTGTAAATTTCCTGATACACCATTCTTTGAATTTGATCATCAGTTAAAACGGAATTAAAAACACGAATTTCGTCTATTGCTCCGTCGAAATGATTTCTGGTGCTTGTTTGGTCTGCTGTAAAAGTGCTTCCAATTGTAAAATCTAAACCAGTTAAATCTGGTAAAATTGCTCTTGGGACGGCATTGTTATTTGTGGACACAGCTTCACCATTAATAAACAATCTCACATTATTTCCATCGTAAGTGGTAGCCACGTGGTACCATTGATTTTTTCTAATAATTCGGTCAGAAGTGCTAACTACCTTTGAGGAAAAACCATTTTTAGCTATAAAATATAATTTTGAAGGACTTGTAGTTGTACCAAACTGAGCCTCTAAGGAGACGCCTCGTGTTTGAGAATTAGGAAATTGATTTGTAGCCATTCTTCCCATAATAGCAAAGTTACCGATATTAGTATCTAATTTTATCCAGGCCGACATAGTGAAATCTGAGGTTGATAAATCCAACACTTCTCCAGCGCTGAGGTAATCGTCAACACCGTCAAAATCGATACTAGCAGACGGATGATATACATCAATATTGTCTCTGTAATCTAAATCACCTCCATGAATTATATCTGAATCTGTATCTGGTAAGATTGATAAATCTGTAGGGTCTTCTATATCCTCATTTACATCCCAAAGAGCGTCATTATTATTTGTTGTTTCAAAAATATCTAACAGTCCGTCATTATCGGCGTCCACTAAAGTAAACGTATCTGCCATTCCGTTTTCTTCAATATCTGGAAAATCGTCATTATCAGAATTTTGATCTAAACAATCGCAAATGGTATCACCATCTGTATCTTCTAAAATTAAACCAGATGAATAATTTGTATCTACACCTTTAGAATTCACAACGCCACTTGGCAGTATATACCCTATTGTTGATTGCGCTTCTATGTTGTCTGGAATACCATCATTATCGCTATCTAAATCTTTAGAGTTTTCAATACCATCATTGTCTGTATCACAATATTTATATCCAGAGTGGGTTATACCTCTATTTTTAGGATTGTTATGTGTTCCTGTAACACCAAATAGGATGGATACAGTAGAAAAGGTATTATATTCTATAAAAATGGTTGATTTTAAATCTATTTGAGGATTGTAGATTCCATTATTTTTGTTGGTATTAATTTCATCTGTCCAGTCATTAACATCGCCATCACTAGCAGGGTTTAATCTATACAATGTATATCCGGCAGGGTCTCCTCCTAAAAACCCATTTTGTTCTAATCTGGTATTTGTATCTAAGTAGACATTGGTTGGAGAGGATGCGTTGTTAAATCCTGCTACTTCTGTATAATCTTGACCTAAATCTGAGTCTAAATCAGATATTTTTAAAGTAAAATTGTTTACAGTAGCTGTAATACCATTGGGATTTGTAGTCGTAGCTGATCCTGTTTCAATAGCCGTAATAGCATATCTTACATAATCGTCGTTATTAGCAATTACATTATTTAAAGAGAGAAATGTGCTTCTTAACTCAATTATTAATCCTGGCATTTTC
Source organism: Lacinutrix chionoecetis (assembly GCF_053604665.1). Lineage (NCBI taxonomy): Bacteria > Pseudomonadati > Bacteroidota > Flavobacteriia > Flavobacteriales > Flavobacteriaceae > Lacinutrix > Lacinutrix chionoecetis. The sequence continues at coordinate 2,051 of NZ_JBSHNQ010000057.1, read as the reverse complement.
TCTTCTATAGTAATAAGAGCATCAAAAGATTGGGTACATTGTTTAATTGCATCGGGAAAAAGAATAATATCGCCCACTTGTAAATCATTAACGTCAGTTGATGACAGAACAGGTGTTCCATTTTTTAATTTAAAAGTCGTAGAACATTCGTCTTCATCTAAAATCCCATCATTATCATCATCTAAATCGCACGCATCGGCATAACCATCACCATCTGTATCAATATATTCTGGATTATCCGGATCGCATGGGTCGCACTCTGTGGCCTGTAAAGATGCGTCGATACTTGTGCCAATGGCTTGTCCGCCATAAGCAATAACAGGTCTTCCCCTGCTATCTACGCCGCCACTTATTTGAGAATTGGTATCTAAATTTGAGTAGCCAATTTGAGAATTTGGGGCATCTCCTTCTAAAGCATCTGGGCAGCCATCATTATCACTATCTAAATCTAAATGATCTGGAGTGCCATCGTTGTCTGTATCTTGAACTCTGCTGGCGTCTATAAAAAAAGTAAAATCGTCTATGTTAGAAAATGTTGAAGATGTATCGTTTACCTGACCATATATATAGAACCGAACTGTGTAGCTGGTATTTGATTTTAACTTGATGTTAGGTACAGTCATGTTATCAAAATTTGCGTACGAAGTTCCGTCGTCTGTATGAAATACATCTGAAGACAGTGTCGTCCATGTTCCAGTTGAAGTCTCAGAAAATTGTGTTGCTGTGTAAAAGGAATCGCCACTACTTGGAATATACCAGCCAGAACTTACATTTCTTAATGTAATATCTGACAATTCAGTACTTGTTACGAAACTCATTTCAATATAATCTCCATTGCTTAAAGCTTCGGCAAATGTATTAGAAGGTGTAGATGAAATCTCAATTTCGTTATTTTGAACACTAAAAATACTGCTATTAAAAGTTAAAATAGAAGTTGAAGACAATGCCCAATCTGTTATTTTTGTATTATAAACCTCATCCATGGTTAGGTTTCCTGCAGGAAAGTTTAATGTCCATCGGAATTTGCTTAATACATAATCTGAAGATTCATAACGGTCTTGAATTCCATCGTTGTCGTCGTCTAAATCAAGATAGTTAGCATAACTATCACCATCTGTATTTTGTGCATAAGATAGGAGACACGAAAGTGCAATGGTTAGCACCAATAGTAGTTTTATTTTCATAAGTAGGTAATTGATTGGGGTCAATTAATTAAATAGCATCTACAAAAGTAGTAAATATTATACGAAAATAAAAATATAACTGACTTAAAATGTGTTTTTTAACGATTAAAAGCTTTAAAATTTATTATTTTGATTTATAAATTAGATTAAAACTCTTTTTTACCGTTTATGTGTTAATCTATAATAATCTTTTTATCAATAGATTGATTATCCATGGTTTTAACACTCACAATATACAATCCAGTACTTAAGTTGGAAATTGAGATTCCATTATCTAAAGCATCAGATTTTATATTCTGTTTAGTAAAAATGGATTGCCCTAAAGTATTATAGAGTGTTACTTGCTTGGCATCGCTTTTTAAGCCCTTTACAACTAATGTTTCCTGACTGTTATTGTAAAAAATAACAGTGTTATCTGCGGAATTAAACTCCTCTGTGCTTAAAGCCTGGTTTGGGCTAAACACCACATCAAAACGATCGTTAAACGTCCCGGCAGCCGATGTAAAGCTATAACCCTGCTCATTCCTTAAATCGAAATACAAATTAAGTAGGTTATCTCTTAAATAGAGATCCTGATTCGGGTCTATATTAGCTATTTCCACGCTTTTAATAGTATAGGTTTCTGTACCAGTTGCTGTAAAAGTTAAGTCTACCACTTTATCGTCTGTAATAGGGGCTAAGGCTTGAATAACATATTGGTCTCCGTTTAACAAACTTCCTAAGTCGTTACTTAATGGCGTGGTAATATAACCACCATCGAAACCGTATTCTCTGCCATTGTCTGTAAAAGCATCATCAAAGCCTAAAACCATAGTACGACTTGAGGTGTCTGACATAGACAGTTCTAACCTTAATAATTGATAGTTA
>NZ_JBSHNQ010000056.1:0-71506 GCF_053604665.1 Lacinutrix chionoecetis | reverse complement strand
TGTTGCTGTAGATAAATCAATCGCTGGTGATATTGCAGAGGCAATGGCTGACGAATTTCCAGAAGCTTCATACTCTAAGTGTACGCCTGGATTGCCATCATAAGAGTTGGCTGGTCCTGTACCTGTAGAATTGGCTGCTGGGTTTGTAATACGCCAGTTTCCATTAGCACCTCCAAAACCTGTACCTGTCCATCCTGTTGGAGCAACACCTGAAGTGTCTCCAAAACCTTCTGTAAATATGGTAGTAGAATTTCCTGTAGCACATGTAACGCCTACTGGTGGTGGTGGTGGTGTATTAAATGTTGTAAAGTTTACAGGGCCTGTCCAGATGCTATTACCATCTGCTCCACCACAATTTGCTCTAATGTAAACTTCGTAAGCTGTACTTGGTGTTAATCCTGTTGCTGGATAAGGCATATTACTCATTGTCGAAACACCAGTATCGGTATCTGCTGGAGCTCCTGTTCCTGCTGTTTGTACTATAATTTCCCATGTGGTTTCTGCGCCACCTGCAGTCCAGTTTATATCGGCTGCAGATTCACTTAACGTCGTGGCTGTAATCCCTGTTGGACTTGGGCAAGTTACATTAAAGATAGAGATATCATCGAAAGCAACGCCCTCGTCTGGAACTGAAGTATCAGATCCAAATGCAAAACGCAATTGTACACTCGCTTCTCCTGCCAAACCTGTTAAAGCATGTGTTGCCGTTATCCATCCGCCTGAACCGTTGCCTGTGCTATTACGTCCAGACCACCCTTCTTGCTGGCCACCTGGATTACCATTTATTGAATTATCTGTATACCAGTTTCCATCGTCACCAAAAGCACCAACATTAACCCATGCGGTACCTCCATCTATTGAAGATTGTAAAACCATACCATCCCAGCTAAACTCTGAATTCCACCAAATACTTAGCGAAATAGATGGCGCTGTCAATGAAGACAAATCGAATACAGGACTTGTAACTGTAGACGATTCACTATTATTATAGTTACCTGTTAAATTAGTGGCCCAAGAATTCACTCCGGAAGCAGCACTGTTTATTACAGTTGCAGCTGGTGTTCCCAAAGCCCAAGTACCATTTGTTGCGTTGTCTGCTGTCCAACCACCATCGCCAGATTCGAAATCTTCGGTATATGGAAAAGTTGTGATTTGTGCATTAATTGATAAACTTATACAAAGTAAAATCAACAATAAAGTAATCTTTTTCATTATATAATTAGTATTAGAAAGTTATTTTAAAACGGTTTATATACTAAATATATGTTAAATGAATAACTAATAGCACGTAGATAGACGTAATGCAATCTTATTCGTTAAAAAGAGTTTTTTTAACAAATTTTGAATGAGTATTCTGATACTAAAAATAAAAATCAGTTGGTTATACTTATGGTTCTTTTAATTTCATTTCCAAACTCATCGACTGCTATGATAGTATGCTCTCCTTCAGTTGGAATAACTGCTAAATCGTGAATTTCAGTAGTGTTTCCAATAAATCGTTCATTTAAATACCAAAATATTTTACTGCTTGGTTTGGAGTGCGCAATCTTTAAAATAAGATCATTTATTTTGCCATCTAAATCTTTAGGCAGGAAAATAGTGCTATTATTTTTTGGGTAAATAAATTGCATGCTAATTTGCTCATTTCCAACACAATCATTTCTAAAAGGAGGCAATGATTTGTAAAATGGATTTTTAGATTTGTAGTAATATTCCATTAAAGGTGGCAGTACAAACCAAGAGGTATTTGAAATAGCACTTAAATCTTCGCACGAAGTATTGACCTGATGGTTTTTTGATGCGTCTAAATGTACCAATACATGATAAGGACATGGTTTTGTTTTGAGTCCGCTATTTTGAACAAATTTTTTAATACTATTGTTGCAATATTGACCTGACCTGTAACCGCTTTCGCTGCATATGTTTACTTCTTTCATTTCGTCAAAAGGTTTTGCAAACCAATCGCTGTTAGGCAATAAATCGAATACATCAAAAAGAATAGGAGCTGCCGTTTGTACACCAACTAAACCTGGTCGCCCTTCGCCATCGGCATTGCCTACCCAAACACCAACCACATAGTCCCTTGTTGTACCAATAGCCCAAGCATCACGAAAACCATAACTGGTACCTGTTTTCCAAGCTATTTGTTTAGAATCATCAAAAAACTCCCAATTTTCATCGCCTTCAGGTCTGTTTACTTCTTTTAAACTCTCGTATGTTAAATAAATGGAAGCCGCATCAAAAAGTGTTTTTTCTGTCGATTTTTTTCCGAAGTCAATAGCTTCCGAAGCTATAAAGGTAGGTTCACAAAATTCGTTTGAAAAATATTCGCTTGAAGACTCATTAAAATGATTTAAAGTTGAAGAAAAACTCGCATAACTTTTACATAAATCCCATAAATTACTTTCGGCACCACCAAGAATTAAGGACAATCCGTAATGGTTGGCGTTGTATTTTATATCCTTAAGTTTTAAATCTTTTAAATAATGATGAAATCTGTCTAACCCAAAATCTTGAAGCATTCGTACTGCAGGTACGTTGAGCGAACGTGATAATGCCCGACTTGCAGGCACAGCACCATCGAATTCTTTGTGGTAATTTTCTGGAACATAATTACCAAATTGCGTTGGTACATCTGCTACCAAAGCGTTTGGTAACAAATCGCCAGCGTCTAACATTGCTGCGTATAAAAAGGGTTTTAAAATACTGCCTGTGCTTCGTGGTTTATTAATAATATCAACGTCTTTCTGGTTTTTTTTAGTTGTTGGCGAATTGCCAATGTAGGTTAAAACCTGTCGTGTTTTTACATCTAAAACCAATACCGAAATGTTATGAATTTCATTTTGCTTTAATAAATTATAATGATTGTAAACCACATTATTTGCTTGTGCTTGCAATTTGTAATCTACAGTGGTTTGTATGCGTTCACCATAATTTGTTTTTGCCACTTTTTGAAGCAAATGTGGTGCAATTTGTGGCAGCGGATACGGTTTTTGTGGTAAGCCTTCAGCAATGGATAAATTATAAGTTAATGAATCTATAATATTGTTTTGAAGCAATTTACTAAGCAATCTGTCACGCTTTTTAAGCAGTCTTTCCTGGTTTTTTCCAGGATAAATTAAGCTGGGTGCATTTGGCAATACTGCAAGAGTTGCGCTTTCTGCCCAAGATAATTCGTGCGAATTTCTGTTAAAATAACGCCATGATGCTGCATCTATACCTACAACATTGCCGCCAAAAGGCGCGTAGCTTGAATAATAGGCTAAAATATTATCTTTACTTTCACGTAATTCTAAACGCGTTGCGAGTATTATTTCTTTAATTTTCTCTAAATAGGTTCGCGATTGCCCTTTTCTTGAAAGTCGTATAACCTGCTGTGTGAGCGTACTTCCGCCACGTTTTACTTCGCCCGAATTAATATTTTGCTTTAGGGCCTTAAAAATGGAAACCGGATTAAAACCTGGATGCTTGTAGAAATATTCATCTTCAAAATTGGTGATACAAATTTTGAATTTTTCTGGGACACTATCGTTTTTAGGAAATCGCCATTGCCCATCTTTGGCTATTTGCGCTCCCAGTAAAGTGTTGTTACTACTGGTAATAACCGTTGCTGTTGGGTCTTTAAATAATTGTTTTGGTAGGCAGAAATAATAGGCAAGTAGAAGCGAAGCGATGATTATCGACTTGATTTTGTTGCGTTTTATGTAGGCTGAAACTCTTTTCATGTTTGTTTTCCGGCAATTGCGGAAATCTTTTTTTTATTCTTAAAACCCTTCCGAATTCAGCTTGAAATAAAGCTGAATCCACCTTCCCTTAAAAAAGGGAAGGAATCTGACTCAGATTAATAATTGTGATTTAATTAAATTTCTTATTCTTCGAAATCATTCGAAGTGACATTTTATTTATTAAACTCGTATTCACGTTCAACTTTACAAATACGCACGTTATACCAATTGTACCAGTCTTTAATACCTTTTTGTTGGGCTAATAGATGTTCACTTTGTTGTTTCCAATTTTTAATAGCCTCTAAACTTTCCCAATAACTAACAGTGATTCCTACTTGGTTTCTTGCGGAATCTATACTAATAAAACCATTTTGTTTTTTGGCTAATGTTTCCATTAATTCTGCCATTTCACTGTAACCGTTGTCGCCTTCGGTTCTTGTGGATGTAAAAATCACTGCGTAGTAGGGTTTAAAGTTTTTCATCTTTTATTTTATACCATTTTTAGAAATATATTCATCTTGTTTTGGCACTGCAAAACTTACTGTTTTCTCTGTAATATTATCTTCAAAATCGGTTAAAACAAATTTTAAAAACACTTTGCTCGTGGTCACAATCATCGGGAATTCGTTCACCTTCGTCACATTCTCTATGCGTTTAGACCAATCTTCGCCACATTTGTTGGCAACAATGGTTTTTAAATCTTCAATTGGAATTGGAACAAATTGTTGTGCATCTGCTTCAGAATAGGTTAATGTTTCAAATCGTGTTTTGTTTATTTTTTTTATTGGTTTCCATTTCGATTCAAATTGTTTCCATTCGGCTAAATCGCAACGGGAATTTTCACCTAAAATATCTAAAGTGTTTTGATAGCGCTGTAAAATCTTTACGCTTTTATAGTTGTTATTTTTAATTTCAATGGTCTTTTTTCCAGGCTTGTTTTTTACATGAATTCCAATGTTTAGATTGTCTGAAGTTGTTAAATCTAACACGTCGTCATCATTATAAATCTTGAGATTTTTAATATGAATATCGGCTTCAGTGAGTTTTATATTCACCAGTTTTGGTAGTTTGCTATCAGATAAAAATCCATTAAACACATAGCCTTTTAAATCTTCGTAGCCATTCATTTTAATTTTCACCCATTCGCCCGACACTTTATTGCCTTGGTCTAAAATAACCAGTTTAACATCGGTTTTTTCTACAACCTCAACAGCTTCGTTGTACATGAGTTTTCCTAATTTTGAAGCGCCAATATCCGGCTTTTCTCTAACGGTTAAGCCACTGTCTGCAGTAACATAAGCGTAGTCTTGACCATAGCTAAATGCTACAAATAAAAATAAAATTGCTGTTAAAAAATGTTTTGTCGTTTTCATAATTTCTATGTTTTTAAAATTAATAATTACGGTTTAGCATTTGTTTCTTTTTTTACTGAATAAAAACGGCCTCTTTTTATACAGTTGATAAAATCAACAAACAGCTTTAAACATTTTTGGTTGGTTTTTTTTAAACCTACAAGGTTTTGGAAACCTTGCAGGTTGTGATTTATTATTTTTCTACGGTTATCCATTCGCCTTTTGTGCGTACTAAAAACTCATTATCGTACATGGCTTCTGCTTGTGCGCCAGGTAAATAATAGGTGCCTAAATACGAAGCATTAAGCATGACATTAAACGTTTTGGTTCCGTATTTTCCTTTTTTATTTAAATCGAAATAAAAATTAACGCGATCATCTCTAATATCTGTAAATCGTGCCTGGCTTGTTGTTGTGCTTCCGAAGGCAGTAAAACGTGTGTTTACAATTTCCCAACCTGAAGGGAAAATTTGTGTTAATGCCACATCATTTACATTCTCATTTTTAAGATTTGAAACGGTAACGGTTGCCACAAAATCCTGACCTTGTTTTAAGTTTTTAATTGCGATAGCATTTCCTTTTAAGTCTTTATAAACAACACTTGTACTTAAACCACGTTGCTCAACCAACTCTTCGCCTAATGGTAGCTTTCCAGAATTTAATACACGAACATAAACCACATTGTCTTGATTGTTTTTAAAACTGAGTTTATTATCACCCTTTTTAATATTTAAAGTTCTTTGTGCAATAGCGCTTTTTGTGTTTATGGTTTCGGTTTTGCCATTGATGGTGTATTCTAAATTAAGTGATTTCCCACCATTGGCTTTTACCATTTTCGCCATTGCAAGTAAGCTATATGCTGTAGTTTGTGTGCTCATCCAACGGTTACTCGATAAATCTTTAGCCAATGTTTTTGCCAGTTCATGCATTCTCGAATCTTTGGTCAATACCATAGTTTCTAAAGCCATAGCACGATTTCTATCTACAGAACCGTAAGTGTAATAATTATACCTTGGTGGTTGAAATTCTATGTTCGCTGTTTTAGAAATGGCATTGCTTGCTTCGGTTTGTCCTGCTAATGCATAAGCTGCTGCCAATCTCCATTTTGCTTCGTTAGAAATTTCACTAAATTCTCTCAATCTGTTCATGGCACCTAAATCTGGACTTCCAGCCAATGCCAAAGTATATAATCTATAGGCTTGTGCTAAATCGCTATTATAGGTTTTATAGCTTGGTCTCCAGTTTCTTGCAACTTCTTTTTGGTATTTTATCCAATTACTTTTAAAGGTTAATGGTAGTACAAAACCTTGTTTTTCGGCTTCTATCATAAAATGTCCAGAGTAGCTTGTAGACCAATCGTTTACAGCATGCTCTCCCATCCAATAACTCATACCACCATTTGGTCTTTGGAAATTACCAAGCTTTTTAATAGCTGCCTCGACATTAGATTGAATTTCCTGTTTTTTCTTTAATGGTAAATCAAAAATATCGTTTAAATACAGCTGCGGAAATATAGCAGAAGTCGTCTGTTCTAAACAGCCATGAGGATAGCGAACTAAATATTGTAACCTGCGCGTAAAATCCATTGGAGGCATGGTTGAAAATTCAACCGAAGCACTATTGGAACCAACCACACCAAAGGTTTCAAAATCAAGACTTGTTGCTGCTGATTTTTCTAAAGTTTTATCAAGCACTTTCGAAGTTATCGGATTCACATTCTCGACATCCAATTCCACTTTGTAAGTCGATTTTTCACCATTTCCAGTGGCAATAACTTCAACTGTATTAATGCCATTCGCTTGGCTAACATCCAGCTCAAAATAAGCCATTTGCTCGTCTGGTTTTGCAAAAGAAAGTTTCTTAGATTGCTCACCAACTATTTTTATACCATCGCTTAATTTTAGCTTGATATCAACATTTTTTACTTTTGGTTCCATAGCGAAAACGGTTACCGGAAGCGTTACTTTTTCGCCAGGACTTAATTTTCGTGGTAAAGTTGCCAACACCATTAAAGGTTTTTTAACTTCAACCGATTTGTCTGTACTTCCATACGCTTCGGTTTCAGTATTTCCTGCCACAACCATAGTACGCACTGCACCAATATAATTTGGCATTTTAATAGCATGCGTTTTTCTTCCGCCAGCCTCTAATTTAAAAGGTCCTAAGACTTTAACAACAGGTTTAAAACGGTTTGCTTTTTTGTTTTTTCCGTCAGCGGCACTTCCATCTCCACCAATGGCGAAAATTTGATCTATACTTCCGCTGTAAGCGCCAATAACATCATCAAAAACATCCCAGGTTTTTACGCCTAAAGCTTCACGAGCGTAAAAAGCCGACCATGCGTTAGGTGTTTTAAATCGGGTTAAATCCAGTAAACCTTCTTCTACCATTGCAATAGTATACGTCATTGGTTTATTGTTTTTTTCTGAAACAATAACCGTAAATTCTTCTTCCGGACGCAACACGCTTGGCATTCTAATTTCTGGTTCTAATTTTGTATTTGGATCTTCTACTAAAATCGGGATTACACCATAGAGACGTAATGGTAAATCGTTAGCAGTTGTAGCGTGTGGCTGTAATAATGAAATATTAACGAACACGTTTGGCGCCATTTCCTTGGTGATTGGGATATCTACAACCGTTTCACCTGCTTTGGTTTTTAGCCACTTATGCTCAATAACTTCGGTGCCATTTTCTATTGAAATAAGCGCGCGACCTTCGGTTCCAGATGGAAAAGTGATTTTTGCCGTTTCACCAACATTGTAATTTTCTTTATCTGCAGAAAACACTAACATTTTAGCTGCTTCTTTATCGCCTGTTGGTTGTTTTTTCCACCAGTTTTTGTAAAAATATGCTGTACGACCAGTGGCGTGACCACTTTCTGGATCGTAAACACGAATTAGGTAACGACCGCCTTCTTCTTCGGGAACTTTAATATTAAAGCTCGCTTTGCCTTTGGCATCGGTATTAATTTTACTGTCCATATAAGGTTTGTGGAACGAACTCGACGTATATTTTGATAAGTTATCGTAAGACGAATTCCACCACCAACGCCATTCAACTTTATAAACTTTTACTTCTAAATTGTTACGTTTTATTGGCTTGCCTTGATCGTCGACCACAACAATATCGAACGTCTGATTCTCGTCTGTAAAAAACGAACCGTATGCACGACCTTTTGGCGAACGTAAACCAACAAAAGATTTGTAAGGCGCGTATTGTTTGGTAAATGCATCCATAGAGAAATCGCCACCATTTTCAAAAGCACGAACTAAAAACTGTACGTTTAGCATGCCAGGTGCATTTTGCCCAACGCTTAATTTGTTTTTAATATCTGTAAAACCTTCTTCGTTTACATTGCCTTCAAAAACAGTTAATTCTTCTTGAGAAAAGCTACGCGATGGATCATTAAAAGTATAATCTTTGTAATTTTTAAAAGGCGCATAAGCGTTGCTAAACTTGGCTTTAATTTCAGTTTTTACGTTTTTAGCAGGCGCACCGTGTAACCAATTTACGTTTAATGTTCCGTTTAGCGGCTCGCTACCAGAGAGTATTTCATCTTTAAAATCGACTTTAATTTTTAAGCGGTTAGGTTTTACGGTTTCCACTTTTAAACCTTTGTAAAATGTAGCACCACCAACACTTACTTTTGCATTCCAGTTTCCAGTTTTGTTTTCGGTTGATGTTGGTACTGTAAAGGTGTAAAAACCGTTTACATGCTCGCTTGTAATTTTCTTGTAGGCCAGTTTTCCGTTAGGATCTGTAACCTCCATTTTTACAGGATGCCCTTTTGGTAGTTTATTGCCATTATCGTCTAATATAAACGTTAAATGAAGCGAATCTCCAGGTCTCCAAACGCCACGCTCTCCATAAATATAGCCTTTTAAGCCACGTTGCAAATGGTTTCCAGACACATCGAATTTACTTAGTGATAACGCATTGCCATCTCGTAATTTTATATAGGTTGTATTCTTGCCTTTAGAGACAATGGCAAAGGATGCCAAGCTATTGGTCTCCATTCTGGCAATACCATCTTGGTCTGTTCGCGTGCTTGAGATTTCTTGCTGCTGATAATTGTATAGGGTTACTTTAGCTGCAGCTTCAACATTAGTATTTAAAATGTTGGTTACTGCGAAAAAATAATCGTTGTTGGCACCTTTTTTAGTAATCACTCCTAAATTTGAAGCCAGTAAATTCTGTGAAACTTCACGATCTTGATGGTAATAAGCATCGTGACATGGATTATCACGCTCTCTCCAATTGTAATTATTACTACGATAGCTGTAGGCTACATTATCCCAATAGGCTTCTTCGCGACGGTCTTGTTCTTCTATAGATAAATTTGAATTATCATCGTTGTAATAATCGTCTTCGTAGTATTCGTCTTCATAATAATCTTCGTTGTTTTCAGAATTTGTAATGTTCCTATTAACAGAACAATCGAAAAGCGAATATTCTTTTTTAAAACTTACTTCCGCTCTGTAGATTGCACCAGGATCTGCGGTGAAAAATTTGGATAAATCCACGCTGTAGGTTTTCCATTTACCATCACTTTCAATACCGTCGTTAACTAACGTTATGGTTTGTTTTGCAATACGACGACCTACTTGCTTAATGCTATTTTCATGACCGCCTTGTAACTCGTTATCCTGTAAAAACTGAAGAATATTATCTTGGTAAATTTTTATAACCTTTATATCTACTTTCTTTAAATTAACCGCTTCAAAATTGAATTTTAATTCCTGAGAGTTTGGTAAAATGGTTCCGCTATTTACTAAGCGAACTTGTGGTTTTACTTCCTCGAAAGAAATGAGTTCTGAAAATGGTTTTTTAAGTTTAAAGCCTTCGGTGTTTTTGATGCCTTGAAACACATCGACTTGCACGTTACCTGTGATTTTTGAGTCTGGATAGGCTTTTAGTACATTGCCATCGACAATATATTTTGGGCTTTTAAAATTTTGAATCGTTACTAAGCCATCAAAATTTTGCTGTTTTTTAATAGGGTCTGAAAAGTTGATGAGTAGATATTGCTCAGGATTTTGAACCACGTCGACTCTGGTAATCGTGAAGTTCTTTTTACCAGGAATCGCCAATTTATTTTCACCAGAATTATCTGCTTTTATGGCTTTGCCATTCCATTTTACTAAAATATCGGTGTCTTCAATTTTACGATTGATGCTATCAATTTTAAACTCGAAAGCTTTTGCTGGTAAACGATCTTCGTTCCATTCAATTTTTAATTTTTTTCCATCTTGAAATGCTTCCACCAATTGTTTTGCCTGATCTAATGTAATATTGTCTGCAGATTTTACCACACCTAAAACATATTGCCATTCTTTGCTATACGACTGTAAATCGTTAGTAACAATATTAAAATTTGGTGTTATGGTTTTAAATTGAAACGTATAATCTGAAAAGCCAGAAGGCATATCAGCATAAATTTCACCTAATTTCACCGTTACCGAATACTCTGTGTCTGGATTTAAAGGTTCGTTAGGTGTAAAAGTTAATGCATGTTTATTGGCTATTTTTAAATTACCCGAAATGTTTGGTTTAATAGAGATAAGATTTTTGTCAATTTCATTTCCTGCTTCCCAACCTTCAACTTCTTTTGCTAAGCTAATTTGAATACTGCTTGTAGTAGATACAATTCCAGAGGTAGTATAACTTATATAATCCCTAAACTTAAAAAGATTGTCGGTTTCAGTTTCTTTTTTCTTACAAGACAGTGCCAAAAAGATACAGAGGATCAAGGCAAAAAACGATTTTAATTGCATAGGATATTGGTTTTAAAAGTGTAAACAGTGATTAAGAATATGGAAGGAATATTCTTGTTAATATAATTACGCTCGAATGTTTATTTTTAGTCTATGGTTGTTTGTTATGTTTTTGTTAAAGTTTTATTTTGAATAGATTCCGATGGTTAACTCGCCTTTATCATTCATACTTGCACGATACATACCTGCGGTATTAAAATCCATCACTATATTTCCATTTTTATCTACTGCGATTATGCCGCCATTACCACCTAAAGCTGGTACTTTTTTCTGAATCACTTCTGTTGCTGCAGCCTCTAAACTTAAACCTTTATACTCCATTAATGCGGAAATATCGTGAGCGACAGTCGCACGAATAAAAAATTCTCCCCAACCTGTTCCAGAGACCGCACATGTTGCATTATTAGCATAATTTCCAGCACCAATAATTGGCACATCGCCAACGCGACCATAACGTTTATTCGTCATGCCACCAGTAGAAGTTCCTGCTGCAAGATTTCCGTTTTTGTCTAATGCAACACAACCAACGGTTCCAAATTTACTGTCTTTAATATCCGCATCGTAGAATGCTGTTTTTTTATCAGAAGTATTTTCAAGTTCTTTTTGTTTCACACGTTTTAGCGTATTGAGTCTGTTTTCAGTTTTAAAATAAACTGGTGATACTATTTCCAAATTCTGCTCTTTGGCAAACATTTCGGCACCATTGCCAGCCATCATTACATGAGGCGAATTTTCCATGATTGCTCTTGCTAAATTTATTGGGTTTTTTACTGTTTTTGTTCCAGCTGAAGCGCCTGCATTTAAGGTTTTTCCATCCATTATAGAAGCATCTAATTCATTGGTTTCAGCATTGGTGAATACTGCGCCTTTTCCTGCGTTAAATAACGGAGAATCTTCCAAAATATTAATGGTTTTTTCAACCGCATCAAGGCTGCTTCCGCCATCTTTTAAAATCCTATAACCTACACGAATGGCTTCTTCAAGTGTGGCTTTATACTTGGCTTCCATTTCATCGGTCATGTTTTTCTTTAAAATGGTACCAGCACCACCATGAATAACGATTGCAAATTCGTTTACTTTTTCGGTATTACTTTTAGGATTAGGATTATCGCGAGTAATATTCTCAGGATTATCGTCTGGATTTGGAACGAGTTCTCCGCAATGCATTAGTAGTAAAAAAAGAAAGAGTAAAGTGGCTATTTTTTTCATCTTTTGGCTTGATTTTATGAGCATTAAAGTTACTATTTTTAAGAAAGCTATAACCTTTAAAACGCATATTTATTAGTATATTCGCATCAAAATTAAATAATTCACAAAATTTAAAGATATATGATAGCAGTTTCAGCTGATTTCGGAATAAAAGAAGCACTTCAACAATTAGGAGTTAAAGAGGTAAATGATGGAACTTCTACAGGCTCTAATAGCTTTGGAAGTGGAGAAGCAATTTCTTCATACTCACCAACAGATGGTTCTTTAATTGGAAAAGTTACAACAACTACAAAAGCAGATTACGAAAAAGTAATGGACGCAGCAACAACTGCATTTACATCTTTTCGAGCGATGCCAGCGCCTCAAAGAGGAGAAATAGTTCGCCAATTTGGAAACAAATTAAGAGAGTTAAAAGAACCTTTAGGAAAATTGGTGTCTTACGAAATGGGAAAATCTTTGCAAGAAGGTTATGGTGAGGTTCAAGAAATGATTGACATCTGTGATTTCGCAGTAGGATTATCTCGCTCATTAAATGGGCAAACGATACCATCGGAACGTCCAGGACACGTAATGCGTGAGCAATGGCACTCACTTGGAGTTGTTGGTATCATTTCGGCATTTAACTTTCCAGTGGCAGTTTGGGCTTGGAATACAGCATTAGCTTGGGTTTGTGGAGATGTTTGTGTGTGGAAAGCATCCGAAAAAGCACCACTTTGTTCGATTGCTTGTCAAAACATAATTGCTGAGGTTTTAAAAGAAAATAATTTACCAGAAGGTATTTCTTGTATCATCAATGGCGATTATAAAGTAGGAGAAATGATGACTACAGATCATAGAATTCCATTAATATCTGCTACAGGTTCTACAAGAATGGGACGTATTGTTGGCGCAACAGTTGCGGAGCGTTTTGGAAAATCGTTATTAGAATTAGGCGGAAACAACGCCATTATTATCACACCAACTGCAGATTTAAAAGTAGTAGTTCCAGGTGCTGTATTTGGTGCTGTAGGAACTTGTGGACAACGATGCACATCAACAAGAAGATTAATCATTCACGAATCGGTTTACGATAAAGTAAGAGATGCCATTGTTGGTGCTTACAAGCAATTAACGATTGGCAATCCTTTAGATGAAAAAAATCACATTGGACCATTAATCGATAAAGAGTCTGTAAACACGTATTTAGCTGCTATTGAAAAAGCAAAAGCTGAAGGTGGAAATGTATTAGTTGAAGGTGGTGTTTTAGATGGTGAAGGATACGAATCTGGATGCTACGTAAAACCAGCGATTATTGAAGCAGAAAATAATTTTGAGATTGTACAATCTGAAACATTTGCTCCAATTTTATATTTAATGAAATACTCTGGAGACGTTGAAAATGCTATTGCTATGCAAAATGGCGTAGCTCAAGGTTTATCTTCAGCAATCATGACAAATGAAATGAAGGAAGCTGAAAAATTCTTGTCATTTTCAGGTTCAGATTGTGGTATTGCCAATGTAAACATCGGAACATCTGGTGCAGAGATTGGTGGTGCTTTTGGAGGCGAAAAAGAAACAGGTGGCGGACGCGAGTCTGGATCTGATGCTTGGAAAGTATACATGAGGCGCCAAACAAATACAGTAAACTATTCGGACGAATTACCTTTAGCTCAAGGGATTAAGTTTGATTTATAGAAATAAACAAATTGCTATTACAAAGCCACATCTCTCGATGTGGCTTTTTTTTTGTATAATTTAGTTTAATTATAAATATCACATTTTTGATATTTATAACAAAAAACACCTTACTGTTTCCGAATTATCGGAACACAGAAAGGTGTTTATAAATTTATTGGGATTAAATTCCTAAGCCTCGAAAGGTTCGATAGAAACGTAAGACTTATTGTCTTTTTTCTTTGTGAATTTAACTAAACCATCTACTCTTGCGTGTAATGTATGGTCTTTTCCTTGGTAAACGTTTTCACCTGGGTGGTGCGTGTTACCTCTTTGTCTTATGATAATGTTCCCAGCGATAGCTGCTTGACCACCAAATATCTTAACACCTAAGCGTTTTGATTCTGATTCTCTACCGTTTTTAGAACTACCAACTCCTTTTTTGTGAGCCATTGTCTTAAGGTTTTATATTGTTAATAATTAAGTACTATTGAAAATTATTTTTCAATACCACCATCTAATCTATCTTGTAATTCTTTCAACTCATCCCATTTACCGTCTGCAGCTAATTTAGCTTGCTTTGGCCATGTATCAGTTACTAAATGTGCTAATCTTGAACTTGCCTCAGTTAAGATTTCACTTAACTTAGCTGGTTTAGATTTAGCAATTTTTTCAAAAGTATCTAAACCTGCATTAACAAAAGCCTCAGCAGCTTTTGGTCCTACACCTTCGATTTTCTTTAAATCGTCTGCTTTACCAGTTGCTTTTTTAGCAGCAGCCTTTGGTGCAGCTTTTTCAGCTTTAGGAGCAGTAGCTTTCGCTTTTGGTTCAGCTTTTTTAGTTTCTTTTTTTGGAGCGGCTTTTTCAGCTTTCTTTTCAGATTTTTTTGCTCCTGAAGCTACGATGCTTTCAATAACGATTTCAGATAAGGCTTGTCTGTGTCCATTTTTAACACGGTAACCTTTTCTTCTTTTCTTTTTGAAAACAATAACTTTCTCACCCTGAAGGTGTCTTAAGACTTTAGCACCTACTAGTGCTCCGCCTATAGCTGGGGCGCCTAAAGTTACATTGTCACCATCTCCAATTAAAAGAACGTTATCGAAATCTACTTTCTTACCTTCTTCTGTTGCTAAACGGTTAACAAAAACTTTTTGGTCTTTTTCAACTTTAAATTGATGCCCTGCTATCTCTACAATTGCGTACATAGCGTAACGTTTTTATTAATTTGTTATATAAATAATCCACTTTCTTGTCAGAAAGCGGATGCAAATATACTTCTAATTAATTAATCTACAAACGTTTTTAATTTTTTACGCCTATTATTTGCTGTAATTCTTTGGAGTCATTGAGATTTATAAAGCGTTAAAATGTTATATATTAATCTCACCATCTCTTTTTCCATTGGCGTCTGGAGTATTTTGGCTGTTTTTAAACAGTTGCATAAAAGTTAGTGTAAGTACAACAGTCGTAGAGAATCCCATAATAGCAACTACGAAACAAACCACACCAATACCTACATTATAATCGCCTTTAAACACTTCTAAGATATTTTCTAAAAAGGTTGGGTTTAGCTCTGTGGCATATAACAAAAAGAACACAGAAAATATTATTGTTGCTAAAAAGCCGGCTATTATACCTTGTGCAAAGCCACTACCATAACTAAATGCTTTTCCTTCTTTAATTTTATGGTATTTTATAACCTCGAATATACCAAACCCAGTGATTATACCATTACCTAAACTAAAAATAGGATTAGTGTGTAAATTAAAGAGTGCTAATACTAGAAAATAGGCGATAAGTAATGCACTAATTACAATACCAAAGCGGATTGGAAGTGTGAAATTTTTCATATTGTATTGGTTTTATTTGTTTGGTACAGATATAAATTTCCAAAAAAATTCTTCAATTTGTTGTAATTCAATGTTAAATTTTTAGCGTTTAATCAGAAAAAACCTTTATCTATTACTATTTTTGTTTGAATAATGTAACAATTAGTATTGTTTACAGACACATAAGACATTAACAAAAACGATCTCACAATGAAAAAAAATTTATTCTCATTAACAGCTTTGCTTTTGGCTGGACTTACAGCAAACGCGCAAGAAGTTAAATTTGAAGAGTACGATTTAAGTAACGGTATGCACGTTATTTTACATCAAGACAACACTGCACCAGTTGTAACAACTTCAGTAATGTATCACGTAGGTGCTAAAGATGAAGATCCAGAGCGTACAGGAATGGCTCATTTTTTCGAGCACCTTTTATTTGAAGGAACGCAAAATATAGAACGTGGTGAGTGGTTTAACATTGTAACATCTAATGGAGGCAGTAATAATGCAAACACTACAGATGACAGAACGTATTACTACGAAGTGTTTCCTTCTAATAGTTTAGAATTAGGTCTTTGGATGGAGTCTGAACGTTTAATGCACCCGATAATTAATCAAATTGGTGTAGATACACAAAACGAAGTAGTAAAAGAAGAAAAACGTTTACGTGTGGACAATCAGCCTTATGGTAAGTTTATCGAAAATGTAAAGCTTCATATGTTTAAAAAGCACCCATATAAAGGTACAACCATTGGTAAAATGGCTCATTTAGATGCGGCTTCTTTAGAAGAATTTCAGGCGTTTAATAAAAAATTCTATGTTCCTAACAATGCCGTTTTAGTAGTTGCCGGAGATATAGATATTCCTTCAACTAAAAAAATGATTGAAGATTATTTTGGGCCAATACCAAGAGGTGAAGATGTAACAAGAAATTTCCCGAAAGAAGATCCTATTACAGAAACTATTAACGCGAAAGCATACGATGCTAATATTCAAATTCCAGCAATTGTTGCTGCTTACAGAACACCAGCTATGACAGAAAGAGATGCCTACGCTTTAGATATGCTATCTAGCTATTTAAGCGGTGGAAAAACGTCTAAGCTTTACAAGAAAATAGTGGATGATAAAAAAATGGCATTACAGGTAGGTGCTTTTAACCAGAGTCAAGAAGATTACGGAACATACATTTTATATGGTTTACCTTTAGGAGACACTTCTTTAGAGAGCTTGTTAACCGAAATAGACGAAGAACTTGTTAAAGTGCAAACACAATTAATCTCTGAAAGAGATTACCAAAAACTACAAAACCAATTTGAAAATGATTTTGTAAACTCTAATTCGAGTGTAGCTGGTATTGCAAACTCTTTAGCACGTTATTACATGTTATATGGAAATGTTAATTTAATTAATAATGAAATTGATATTTACAGATCGATTACAAGAGAAGAAATTCAAAATGTGGCTAAAAAGTATTTAAACCCTAATCAACGTTTAATATTAGAGTATTTACCAGAAGTTAAAGAAGAAAACTAATAGAGTTATTCGATTTATCATACCTTCAATAGGTTATGAAAGTAATAGCTTAAACAATATAATTTTATACAAATGAAAACAAAAATAACAGCATTTATAGCACTTTTCTTATTATCAATTGCGGTAACCGCCCAAATTGATAGATCTGTGCAACCTAAACCAGGTCCAGCACCAAAAATAACCTTGGAAGTTCCTGGAGAATTCGAACTTAAAAACGGACTTAAAGTTTTAGTGGTTGAAAACCATAAATTACCAAGAGTATCGTATTCCTTACGTATTGATAATAAACCAAATGTTGAGGGAAATATTGCAGGGGTTACAAGTATTCTGGGAGCCATGATGGGTAATGGAACCACTTCAATTCCTAAAGATACTTTTAACGAGGAAATAGATTTTCTTGGTGCCAGCTTAAACTTTGGATCGAGTAGTGCCTATGGTAACTCATTAACTAAATATTCTGAGCGTATATTAGAATTAATGGCAGATGCAGTAATGAACCCGTTATTAACAGAAGAAGAATTTCAAAAAGAAAAAGAAAAAGCTATAGAAGGTTTAAAATCAAGTGCAAAAAGTGTAGATGCAGTTGCAGACCGAGTTGGTGGCGCTTTATCTTATGGTAAAAAACACCCTTACGGAGAGTTTATTACAGAAGAGACTTTAAATAACATTACTCTAGATAATGTTCGTGCTTATTATCAGGAAAATTTTAACCCAAACAACGCGTATTTAGTTGTGGTGGGAGATGTCGATTTTAACACCGTTGAAAAGCAAGTAAAAAAATACTTTAAAAAATGGGAAAAAGGTATTGAGGTAACGAAAACAATTCCGCAACCATATAACAATGTAAACGCTACACAAATCGACTTTATAGACATGCCAAACGCAGTGCAGTCAAATATATCGGTTACAAGTAATGTAAAATTAAAAATGGGTGATCCAGACTATCATGCCGTATTAATTGCAAACAAAATTTTAGGTGGTGGTTTTGGTTCTTACTTAAATATGAATTTACGTGAAGAGCATGGTTACACCTATGGTGCACGTTCAAGTGTTGGAACAGACCGTTACGGTGCGTCTCGTTTTAATGCTTCTACTGCGGTAAGGAATGCAGTTACAGATAGTGCAGTTGTAGAATCTTTAAAAGAGATTAAAAGAATTAAAACTGAAAAAGTTTCTGCAGAAGATTTAGCTAATGCAAAAGCTAAATATGTTGGTGATTTTGTATTGGCTTTAGAGCGACCACAAACAGTGGCTAATTATGCATTAAATATTAAGTTAAACGATTTACCAAAAGATTTTTACAAAACATATCTTACTAAAATAAATGCGGTTACTGCAGAAGATGTACAACGTGTAGCTAATAAATATTTTACAAGCGAAAAGGCAAGAGTTATTGTTGTTGGTAAAGGTAGTGAGGTAATTCCTAATTTGGAAAAAACATATATCCCAATTAAATATTACGACCAGTATGCAAACTCAGTAGATAAACCAGTATTTTCTAAGCCAGTTCCAGCAGGAATGACTGCTCAAACCGTTTTAGATAACTACATTAAAGCAGTTGGTGGCAAAACAGCATTACAAAATGTTACTACCTTAGTACAAGAAATGAGTGCATCTTTTCAAGGTCAGAATATGGTAATGACGCTTAAGCAAAAATCACCTAACTTAATTTCTAACGATGTTAGTATTGCAGGGATGGGCACAGTATTTAAGCAAGCATTTAATGGCGAAACAGGTTACATGGCCCAAATGGGTAATAAGCAACCAATGCCTGAAAAAGCAATTGCAGAAATGAAAGAAAAAAAGGGATTATTTGAAGAATTAAATTTAATGAATGATACTTCAAAAAAATTAGCTTTAACAGGAATTGAAACTGTAGACGGTAACGATGCTTATGTTGTAAAAATAGAAGATGCAGATGGTGAAACAGCTAAAAATTATTATGATGTTGCTTCAGGATTAAAACTAAAAAGTTCTAAAACTGTGAAAGGTCCAGGAGGACAAGATGTGGTTCAAGATGCTATGTTTGGTGATTATAAGGAAGTTGATGGTATAAAATTTCCACATTACAGCACACTACCAATGGCTGGACAAAATATAGAGCTTAAAACAAGTTCTGTAAAAGTAAATGCACCATTGACGATGAGTGATTTCGAATAGTTTTAATTATTCAAGAATAGTATATTACAAAACCTAAGGCCGAAAGGCTTTAGGTTTTTTTTGTTTTTTATTCGCCAAATACACACCAAATAGTATAATAACAGTAGCAACACCTTGCAAAGCGCTAAAAGACTCTCCATCTAAAACACCCCAAATAAGTGCAACAATTGGCATTATATAAGTAACAGAAGAGGCAAAAACAGGTGTTGAAATTTGTACCAAAGTATTAAACAGCACTTTTGCAATGGCCGTCCCAAAAAGCGATAAGAGAGCCACGTAAAAAACAGATAATCCTAAATTAGGATTGTTAAAGGTTTCAGTAGAAAAAAATCCCGAAAAAATTAAAACGGCTATAGCAGGAATTATAATAGTAACGTAATTACCAACTGCAATAGCTAATGGCTTTACATCTTGCAAATAGCGTTTAATAATATTTACATTGGCAGCATACATAAATGTAGAGGCCACAATAAATCCGGCAAATAAATAATTTTGCTGCGGATTAAGTGCTGCACCTTTTAATATTAATAATGCTGTACCAATAAAACCAATTACAACACCTAAAATTTGCCTTTTTGTTGAGGTAATTTTAAAAATTGCTAATCCCATTAACACGGTATTTAATGGCACTAAAGAATTTAAAACCGATACAACCGCACTGTCAATTTCGGTTTCGGCAATGGCGAAAAAAAAGGCAGGAATAAATGAGCCTAAAAAACCAGATAAGGCAATCCATTTCCAGTTGGTTTTTTTTATGGTTTTAATCGTTTTAAATCCAGCAGCAAATAAAAACAATCCAGTAATTACAGTACGTAAAGCTCCTAATTGAAGAGGCGTTAAGCCAATTAATGCTTTTTTTATTAAAATAAAACTTGTGCCCCAAATTACTGATAAAATAATAAGGTAGGTCCATTTAGACAGCTTAAAGCTCATAGTAAATACTTATGGTTTGATTGTGAATTAGTTTAGGACTGCAAAAATGAAATTTTTAACGCAATAATTAGATATAATTATTAGTTTTGTACATAATATTTTAATATTTAAAATAACATTTATGAAAACAATAAAAAACATATTAGTAATTGCTGTAGTTGCAATAGTAGCTTTTGGTTGTAAAAACGAGGTCCAGCCAGAAGTTAAAACTGTTGAAACAGAAACAGAAGTAACCAAAGCAGAATTAGACCCAAACGCAACATACGCAAAAGCCGAATTTAAAATTGAAGGCATGACTTGTGCAATGGGATGCGCTAAGACTATCGAGAAAAAAATGGCTAAAATGGAAGGTGTAAAATCTGCCACTGTAGATTTTGGACGTGAGTTAGCAATGGTAGAATATGATGAAGCTAAAGTAACACCAACGTCTCTTGAAGCTACTGTAACAAGTGTTGCAGATACTTACAAGGTTAAAGACATGAAAACGGTTGATGATTTCTCTAAAGCAGAAAATAAAGCTTGTGCTGCAGACTGTAAAAAAGACTGTTGTAAAGACAAAACAGAAGCAGAAAAAATGGCTTGCGCTAAAGATTGTAAAAAGGCGTGCTGCTCTAAAGAAGGAAAAGCCTAATTTTAAGATTAAAAATACTCAAAGCTCCAACAGAAATGTTGGAGCTTTTTTGATTTAAACAATTAAAAATGATAAAAAGCATTCTCTAAATGCTCTATTTTAAACTGTTTGTTTTCTTTTACAATTGCGATAATATCAAACCGAACTTCAACATCTAATCCGTTAACAACAACGTATTCATCCACAGCTTTTACTAAACGTTGTATTTGCTTTGGTTTAACAAAATCCTGAGGGTTTCCAAAATCTATTGTCGAACGGGTTTTTACTTCAATAATAGCTAACGTATCTTTTGTTTGCGCGATAATATCTACTTCAGCTTTTTGGAATCTATAGTTGCGTTCTAAAATAGCATAGCCTTTTTTAAGCAGGAAATCCACAGCCAGTTGCTCTCCTTTGTTTCCTAATTCGTTGTGTTGTGCCATACCTTAGTTGTCGTTTATCAGTTATCAGTATTTAGTTGGCAGTATTCAGTATTCCGTATTCAGTTGGCAGTCAAATTTATCCTGCTCTTAACATTAATTTTATTTATTCTTCAAAAGTAATTGTAGACTGGCTACTACCAACTACTAACTTTACGTTTCTTCCCATAATCATTGCACGATTATCATCCTCATGTCCGGCAGGCATATTAAAAGCTATAGGGAAATTATACTCAGACAATGCATCTAAAATAAGCTGTTCTATGCTTGTTCCCCAAAGTGTGGTGTTCTTTCTTAATTTACTAATATCTCCAACAATAACGCCTTTGCAATTATCAAAATATCCAGCACGTTTCATACTTTGCAGCATACGGTCAATATGGTATTTATACTCTCCAATTTCTTCAATAAATAAAATTTTACCGCTCACATCAATACTCGTATTCGAGCCTAACATGGTGTGTAAAATTGTTAAGTTTCCACCAACTAATTGTCCTGTGGCATCTCCTGTTCTATTATATTTCGAGGCTGCTAAAGTGTAATTTAAAGGTTTTCCAAAAATAGCAGCTTTAAAGGTGGCAACACTTTCTTTTATATCTTCTAAATCTTCGGTTAAACTCACACACATTATAGCGTGTATACTTTCTACTCCTTTTGTGTGTAGTTGATTATGCAGTGCAGTAATATCGCTATAACCAATAATCCATTTGGGCTGTGCTAAAAATTTACTGTAATCCAGTTTATCGAGAATTCTAACCGTCCCATAACCACCTCTTGCACTCCAAATGGCTTTAATGTTCGGGTTGTCTAATGCTTTTTGAAAATCCTCACAACGCTCCTCGTCTGTACCTGCAAAATGATTGTCTTTACTAAAAACGTGTTCGCCAATGACTACATGTAATTGCCAGCTTTCTAACAGCTTTTTTGCTCTTGTTATTTCATCTGTTCGGTTTTTTAAAACACCAGAAGGAGCAACAATAGCAACAGTATCTCCTGCTTTTAAATAGGGTGGTTGTATCAAAGTAGTTTGCGTATTTATGTTTGTTTTATTTTGTGCTGAAGTAATTGTACTTCCGAAGAAAATCAACAAAGCGATTAGGAGTATTTTTTTAATCATATTGTAAATGTACACGATATTTTTATAAAGTTAAAACCGAAACACGACTTAAAATAACTAAACTTTTTCCTATATTTAAAGTCCTAATTATAAGTTTACTACGTATTTATAGAATAGTAAGTGGATAAAAGTATTGCAAATCTATAGAAATTCCCATAGCATTTTACCAGCTATTTCTCTGGCAATACGTTAACATTCCAACCAAATTATTTGTATTGTTAATAATTAATAGCCTATGCAAACCTCGACTTCTTGTAACACCAGTAGCCTTTCGGTATACACACCTTCTGCTTCAAACCCATGGAATGCCGAAAAAATAAGTCATCTCTACAGACGGCTTCATTTTGGCGCCTCGAACAGCGAAATTAATCTGGCATTATCACAAACTCCAGAAACACTAATAGATAATATAGTCAATGCTGCAATTGCTGCACCAATTACTCCAACGCCTTCTTGGTCTACCATGACCTATCAGGATTTTATGGATGCTGGTTTAGATCCAGATCAGGAAATCCAGAATGGACACAGAGAATTGGAAGTCGATTTTATAAATCGTTTTTTAAATAATGGACTCCATGCGCGATTAACGCTATTTTGGAGTAACCATTTTGTAACAGAATTAGAATCGTACTACTGTTCCAGTTTTTTATGGGAATATTACAAAACGTTGCAAATTCACGCCTTGGGAGATTTTGAAGATTTTGTAAGAGCAATTGGTACTACCAACGCGATGTTGGTGTATTTAAACGGATTAGAAAATGCCTCTTACGCACCAAACGAAAATTATGCGCGCGAGTTGTACGAGCTGTTTACCTTAGGAGTAAACAATGGATATACACAAAACGATATTGTGGAAACTGCAAAAGCGCTCACAGGATATAATGGATACAACGGGTTTTGTGCCGCTTTTAGTTTTAATCCAAATTCATTTAATACATCTAACAAAACCATTTTCAATCAAACAGGAAATTGGGGTTACGATGATGTTATAGATATTTTATTTCAGGAAAAAGCACCTTTAATAGCCAATTTTATTTGCGAAAAACTATACAAGTATTTTGTAAGCCCTACAGTAAATAGTGTTATTGTACAAGACATGGCAGCTATTTTTGTGCAGGATTTTAACATTGCAAACGTGCTAAGAGCACTTTTTAAAAGTGAGCATTTTTTCGATTCTCTAAGTGTGGGCACACAAATAAAAAGCCCTTACGATTTAACTATCAACTTTTTAAAAGTAACAGGCTTTACTATTACAGACTCTTTTAAAGAAAGTTTAGTGTATTTAAATGGTGTAGCGGGACAACGCTTATTTAATCCTGTAGATGTTGCAGGATGGCAAGGCGACCACGATTGGATAAATTCCAGCACGTTAACCGGACGTTGGGAATTAATGGAATACATGATTTATATGATTTGGGCCGAAGACTCAACCGTTATGCGAACATTTGCCATAGATGTTTCTAACGATAGCAACGACCCATACGTTATTACAAAATCTATTATCGACCGTTTTTCACCTAAAGAATTACATACTGCTGCAGATTACGATATCGCTACAGATGTATTTAAAGCAGATGTGCCACAAAATTATTACGATGATGGATCTTGGAATTTGTATTGGGGATCTGCACCATATCAAGTGTATTTACTTTTGCAGCATATTAACAGAATTCCAGAATTTCAAATTAAATAAAAACCACTATGTGCGATACTCATAACACTCCAAAAACTAAAGCCGATATTCACGATCAGGAACATAAAAAATGGAACAGACGCTCATTTTTACAAGCTTTAGGTCTTGTAGGTGGCGGAACGATGATGCTTGGCGGCACACCAATATCGGCCTCGAAAGCATCACCTTTAGCCTTGGCTCTTAGCCAAAGTGAGACCGATAGAATTCTGGTACTTATTAGGTTGAAAGGTGGAAACGACGGATTAAACACCATTGTACCATTAGATCAATATGATGTTTACCAGGCTTTAAGACCAACCATAAAACACAATTTAAATAATTTATATAACCTTTCTGCCAATGTTGGTATGCCAAATTACATGACCGATTTACAGACCGTTTGGGGAAATGGAGCGATGAAAGTGGTGCATGGCGTAGGGTATCAAGATTCCAGTTTATCACACTTTAGTGGCTCAGATATTTGGGCTTCAACAGATTTAAACAACACTGTAGAAACAGGATGGTTTGGTCGTTATTTTGAAGGTTTGTATCCCGATTATTTAGTTAATCCGCCAGCAATTCCTGCAGCTATTCAAATAGGTAGTATTGGCAACCTCATTTTTGATGGCGATAACAGTAACTATGCTTTTTCGGTTGCAAACCCATCGCAATTAGAAAATATAGCACAAAATGGAACGCTACATGAGATGACTAATTTACCAGGTTGTACTTATGGTTCGCAGCTTCAATTTATGCGAGGCACCACAAATACCACCTTTAATTACGCGCAGGTAATACATTCTGCCTATTCAAACTCGGTAAATAGTGTTAATTATATAGATGCTGGTTTAGGAAGACAATTAGCAAATGTTGCCAGAATGATTAAAGGAAATTTAGGTACTAAAGTATATATGGTAACATTAGGTGGTTTCGATACGCATGCCAATCAGGCAACAGACCATCAGGAATTATTAACTAATTTATCGAATTCAGTAAAACTATTTTTCGACGATTTGGCAGCGTCTGGTCACGACCAAGATGTGTTAGCCATGACCATTAGTGAGTTTGGAAGACGACCAGACGAAAACGGCTCTAACGGTACAGATCATGGCACAGCATCGCCACTTTTATTATTTGGACCAGGTTTACAAAACAATGGTTTTGTAGGTAACCACCCGAGTTTAACCTCGTTAGATCAAAATGGAAACTTGATTTATAATGTGGATTTTAGAGAAATTTATGCCACTGTAATGCAGGAATGGTTATGTATTAATCCTTCGGTTGTTAATCAGGCATTACTTGGGCAAACGTTTAACACCGTAGATTTAGGGTTTAATTGCGCATCGCTTACTGTTGACGATTTTGATGTGGCCAACGGGTTTGCACATTTCGTTTTAATGGATAATAACGATACCATTATAAAAATTAAAAACCCAAACACGCAGCATGTAGATGTTAAACTCTATGATATAATGGGCAAAGAAGTGACTACATTAAAGAATGAAATGCTTTTTCCTGGTGAATACAGTATTGATGTTAAAAATGAAACCAATACAAGACTAAGTACAGGCCAATATATTTATAGAATTTCGGTTGGAAATCAACATTATAGTAAATCGATAATTATTAGATAGAAAAATCTATATCATTTTATAAAGAGCCTTTAGTTATCTAAAGGCTTTTTTAATTGTATTTTTTGTGCCAACCTAAGCCTGTCGTAATTCCAAATCCAACGTAGTTATGCTTTCCAAAACTACCAAATAATTTAAAACCAAAGCTTCTTCCAAAACCAGTTGGTTTTCCAATAGGAATTAAACCGTAAAGCACTCTAAATCTTTTTTTTCTGGTTTTGAAAAAATGATAATTTACCTCAAAAGGAATCGCTGTATAATTATCCCTATAAAATACTCTGTTATTGTTTATCTCCTCAGAATATTTAATAATATTTTGAGAAATACCAGCAGAAACACTTAAAGCAGATCCATCAAAAATAAATCTTTTGCCATATAACAATGCATATTCATTTAAAGAATCTCCTCCAAAAAATAGTGGAAATATTAATAAGGCATCAAATATATTTGGATTTTCCTTTTTCTCAGATATAAGCAACATTCTAAAGGTTAACAAATCTTTATTTAACTGGTAATTTCCTTCTAATCCAAGAGTTAACCCAGAAACTTCTTTGTTTCCGCCAGCACCAATTAAAATGTTTAAGTAAGTTATTGGATTGTTCGAATTCTGTTTTGGCGATTCAATGTCTTGAGCGAGGCATGGTTGACAAACCACACTTAATAGAATAATAAATAAGTATTTCATAGCTTTTTATCTCAAATCTATATAAAAAAGTTACCTTTTTATTAAATCTGAAGTAAAGAATTCAATTTTAAAAAAGGTAATGGTTATTTTTGCTTATAAAATAATTGAACCCATGTCGGAAGATCAAAAAAGATACACCATTACCGCAGCATTGCCATACACTAACGGACCAATACATATTGGACATTTAGCTGGCGTTTATGTGCCTGCCGATATTTATGCACGATACAAACGTTTAACTGGAAACGATGTGGCATTCATTTGTGGTAGCGATGAACACGGTGTACCCATAACCATAAAAGCAAAAAAAGAAGGCGTTACGCCTCAAGAAATTGTAGATAGATATCATGCCATTATTAAGCAATCTTTTGAAGACTTCGGAATTTCTTTCGATAACTACTCACGTACAACTGCTCAAATTCATCATGATACAGCTTCAGAATTTTTTACCACCTTGTACAATAAAAATGAATTTGTTGAAGAAACCTCAGAACAATTATACGACGCTGAAGCAAATCAGTTTTTAGCCGATAGATTTGTTGTTGGTACCTGCCCAAAATGTGGTAATGAAGAAAGCTATGGCGATCAATGCGAAAAATGTGGTACCAGCCATAATGCAACCGATCTAATAAACCCAAAATCGGCAATTACAGGTAATGTACCAAGTTTAAAAGAAACAAAACATTGGTTTTTGCCATTAAATAAACACGAGCAGTTTTTAAAAGAATGGATTTTAAAGGGCCATAAAAAAGATTGGAAACCAAATGTTTATGGGCAGGTAAAATCCTGGATCGACGATGGTTTAAGACCAAGAGCAGTAACGCGCGACCTTGATTGGGGAATACCTGTGCCTTTACCAGAAGGAGAAGGCAAAGTATTGTACGTTTGGTTCGATGCGCCAATTGGTTATATTTCTGCAACTAAAGAATGGGCTCAACGAGAGAATAAAGATTGGGAACCTTATTGGAAAGACGAGAACACAAAACTTGTTCACTTTATAGGTAAAGATAATATTGTGTTTCATTGTATTATTTTCCCGGCAATGTTAAAAGCAGAAGGGTCTTATATTTTACCAGACAACGTGCCCGCAAATGAGTTTTTAAATTTAGAAGGAAACAAATTATCAACATCAAAAAACTGGGCGGTTTGGTTACCAGATTATTTAAAAGATTTCCCAGAAAAACAGGACGTATTACGTTATGCATTAACCGCAAATGCTCCAGAAACAAAGGATAATGATTTTACCTGGAAAGATTTTCAGGCAAGAAATAATAACGAATTAGTAGCTATTTTTGGTAACTTTATAAATCGTGTAGTGGTTTTAACCAATAAGTATTACGACGGCGTTGTACCAACTCCAAGTGCGTTTTCTGTTATAGATCAAGAAACGTTAAATGCTATTAAAGTGTACCCAAGTGTTATAGAAAGCTCAATAGAACGATACCGTTTTAGAGAAGCTTCTCAGGAATTAATAAATTTAGCACGATTAGGGAATAAATATTTAGCAGACGAGGAGCCTTGGAAATTATTTAAAACAGACCAAGAGCGAACAAAAACAATTATGTTCGTTGCATTGCAAATAGCATCAGCTTTAGCAACTTTAAGCGAGCCTTTTTTACCATTTACTTCGGCTAAATTAAAAAGAATACTTCAACTTGCTCCCAATAATAAAAGTGAAAGTACAAGTGTTGCTATAAAAACAACAGAAAACGCTGAAGGTTTAGAAAACAATTGGAATGCTATTTTAACCAAAGAAATTTTGCTTCCTGCAAATCATAAAATAGGAAAAGGTGAGTTACTGTTTTCTAAAATTGAAGACAGCGAAATACAAGCCCAGTTAGATAAATTAGAGGCCAGCAAAAAGGCAAACGAAGCCGCAAATAAAGTAGTCGAACCACAAAAAGACACGATTACTTTCGACGATTTCACTAAGCTTGATATACGTGTAGGAACTATTTTAGAAGCCGAAAAAATGCCTAAAGCTAAAAAACTTTTAGTTTTAAAAGTAGACACTGGAATTGATGTTAGAACCATTGTTTCTGGTATTGCAGAAAGTTTTACTGCGGAAGAAGTTGTTGGAAAAAAAGTGACTGTATTAGTTAATTTAGCACCACGAGCACTACGTGGCGTAGAAAGTGAAGGCATGATTTTAATGACTGAAAATGGAGAAGGCAAACTGGTATTTGTTAATCCAGACGATGCTAATGTTAGTAATGGATTGCATATAAGTTAAGCTATGTTTATAAGATTATTTTCGCTCATTATTTTTGTATTTTTTACCACTACAATTGCCGCTCAAAGAAACTGGATAGTTATAGAAACTGGTTTACAAGACGAGTATGTAAACCTAAAAGATGCCCTACCAATAGTAGATGCTGAAACAGGAAATGTTGCATTCTTTTTAAAAGAAAGAAAACAACTAACAGCGTATTTATATAATCAAAACCAAGAATTAATCTCTAAACTTGTTGTAGAAGATATCCTAAAAAACAGTAGAGATATTATTGGTCACTCGATAAAAGGAGATAATTATTTACTCTATTTTAAACGGAGCTCAGGTTTAAAATACGGCTATTTACAAGTAGATTTTAAAGCAAAAACCTCTCTTTTAGTAGACGATTTAGATATTAATTTTGAAAAAGAAGAACTAATAGAAAGTTTTTCGGATAAGGATAAATTCTACATTCTTACTTCTGTTCGTAGAACGTCTACATTAAACCTTTATACTTTAGATAACGATGCTGTTTTAAACAAAAAGGAAATTGTTTTACCAGAGCAAGAGATTAAGACAGATACAGATATTGAGGTTGATTTTAATAGTATTCTATTTTCGGTAGCTTCCAAAATAAAAAAAATTGAAGTAGGAGAACCTTTAGCTTTAGAGAGCGTAACAGCACAAACAAAAGTCTCTTACAACAATGGCAAAATAATACTTATAAATAATTTTTTTGGCAAGCGCACTTTTGTTGCAGATATAAATGTATTAACAGGAGAACTAACCTTTAATGCCATCGAAAATTTAGGCTTTTTAAAAGGCGAACTAAAATCTGGAATTAATTCTTTTATTTTCGATAATCATTATTTTAACGTGTATGCTACAAACGATAAACTATTATTTTCCATATATACTTATCCAGCATTAGAGATGGTTAAAAACTATAAGGTTGGCAAATATGAAATAATAGATTTTAAGAACACAAAAATGATTCAAAAAGTAGGTGATGGAGAAAACTCTGGACGCGTACTTGAAAACACATCGCAATATTTAAGAAAAATAAGCAATCAGTATTTAGGTGTTTCAGTTTATAAAGATTTAGACAATTATGTTGTTACCATCGGGTCTACGCAACCTACATCTGGAACGTTAGCCATTATAGGAGCTGCTCTTGGAGGTGTTGCAGGAGGTGCATTATTTGCTACTTTTAGTAATTACAACAAAACAAAATCTGTTCAAATGCAATGTTTATTTAATGAGCATTTTAATCATAATTCCAATAGAATTCCTGAAAACGGTTTCGATAAAATTAGCACTTTTATTAAAGACTTTAGCCACCTCGATGCACAAGCTGTCTTTCGCTATAATGATGACTACGTTTGGGGCTCTTTCAATCATGAAACAGGCTTATACAGACTATTTATTTTCGATTAGCTTTCTTAATTCAAATTATTTGATAACACTCAATTTTACGGTCATCACATCCATTTAGTTAAAAATATGCTAATTGAGTTTTTTTTAGTATTCTTTCATTTTTCAGATTGTACTTTTAATTTAAATCAAACTTAAAACTAATGAAAAAACTACTATTATTACTGCTTACAATCACATTCCTGTGGTCTTGTGGCGGATCGAAGGTTGTAAGACAATCTGAGAAAACTATAAAAGGACAATGGGTTCTTAATTCTATAGATTACAGTGAGCCTGGCACCTACAATGTAATGTTGTTAGACGATACTTCAAAGAAATGTTTCGAACAGAGTACATGGCAATTTATTCCAAATAATAATACTGGTGTTTACAGTATTGTTAATAGTACTTGTGATGTTGGTGATAGAAATTTTATATTCACTATACAGGAAACAGACGCCCAAACCGGGTTGTATAGTTTCCTTTTAAAACCAACAAATGCCAAAGGCAAGAGTGAAACCAACTTAGGTTTTAGAATGAAATTGTCACAATTATCAGAATTAGCAATGCAGTGGCAACAAACAGTAACAGTAGATGGTAAACCATTTACAATTAATATGAACTTTTCAAAACTATAATAAATTATGAAATCGACTATAAATAAAATTTCGAGTATAGCATTAGCTTTAATGTTAGCCATTACACTTTCAAATTGTAATGCAGTAAAAAATGCAAATAATAAACAAAAGGGTGCAGTAATTGGTGCTACAGGTGGTGCTATTTTAGGTGCCATAATTGGAAACAACGTTGGTAAAGGAGGTAATGGCGAATTAGGTGCTGTTATTGGTGGTGTTGTTGGTGGAGGAGCTGGTGTTTTAATTGGAAACAAAATGGACAAACAAGCTCAAAAAATTGAAGAAGAAATTCCAGGAGCTCAAGTAGAGCGTGTGGACGATGCAATTGTTGTTACTTTCGATGAAAATAGTGGCGTGTATTTCGATACAGCCAAATATAACGTTAATGCAGCATCACAAGCATCTTTAAATAAATTGGTGAATGTTTTTAGAGAATATCCAGATACAAATATTCTAGTAGTGGGACACACCGATAGTGTAGGTAGCGACGAAAGTAATATGACACTATCTAAAAACAGAGCCTATGCGGTGACTAATTACATTACTGCTCAAGGTATTAGTAGTGGCAGACTTACAACAAACTGGTTTGGTGAAGCACAACCAACTAATGACAACAGTACAGCAGAAGGTAGAGCTAAAAACAGACGTGTAAACGTTGCTATTTTACCTAACGAAAAAATGATTGACGACGCTAAAAGAGAATCTGGAGAAAATTAAAATCTTTTATTTTTTTCTTCGGAAAATTAAGCAGAGTTAAATATATTACAAGACCTTATTTACAAAAAATAAGGTCTTTTTTTATGCTTTTAAATTATATTAAATCTCACACGCAGTTAAACGAAACGTCTGTTAAAAACACACTTAAATTATTAGACGAAGACTGTACAGTACCATTTATTTCACGTTACCGTAAAGAAGCTACTGGTAATTTAGATGAAGTACAAATAGGTGATATCCTCAAATTCAAAGAACAATTTGAAACATTAGAAAAACGAAAAACAACCATTTTAAAAGCATTAGAAGAGCAAGAGGTTTTAACCAAAGAATTAAAACATAGCATTGAGGCAACCATAGACTTAACAGCACTTGAAGATTTATATCTACCTTTTAAAAAAAAGCGAAAAACCAAAGCCGAAACGGCGAGAAAAAATGGCTTAGAGCCTTTAGCTAAAATCATTATGTCTCAAAATGCTAACGCATTAGAGCCTATTGCATTTAAATATATTAACGACGAGGTTACATCTATAGAAGAGGCTTTAAAAGGCGCAAGACATATTATTGCAGAGTGGATTAACGAACGTACAGATATTAGAAATGCCTTACGAAACCAAATAGAGAAACACGCTCAAATTACTACCAAAGTTGTAAAAACAAAAGCTGCAGATACTTCGACTGCACTCAGCATAAGTGAAAAAGCACAGAAATTTAAAGATTATTTTAATTGGTCCGAGAGCTTACAACGCATCCCATCGCATAGACTTCTTGCTATTTTAAGAGCTGAAAAAGAGGGTTTTATTCGTGTAAAAATTGAAATTGATGAGGTCCGTGCTTTAGAAAGAATCGATAATAAGATAATACGAAGCAAAAATGCTTGTGCAGATCAAATTGAATTAGCCATTTCCGATGCTTATAAACGTTTATTATTTGCCTCTTTAAGTAATGAGGCTCTAAATAATGCAAAGGAAAAAGCCGATGAAGCAGCAATATCCGTTTTTGCAAAAAATTTAAAGCAGTTATTATTAGGTTCGCCTTTAGGAGAAAAACGTGTGTTGGCTATTGATCCTGGATTTAGAACAGGTTGTAAATTAGTATGTTTAGATGAGCAAGGCGCTTTAAATTATAACGAAACCATTTATCCGCATCCTCCAAAAAACGACAGTATTGGTGCCATGAAAAAAATTGCTTCTTTAACCGAAGCCTATAAAATAGAAGCTATTGCTATAGGTAATGGAACAGCTTCTCGCGAAACCGAAGCTTTAATTAAAAAAATTAAGTTTAAAAACAACATAGAGGTATTTGTAGTAAGCGAAGCTGGAGCAAGTATTTATTCTGCATCAAAAATTGCACGAGACGAGTTCCCAGATTACGATGTAACTGTTAGAGGTTCGGTTTCAATAGGAAGACGATTGCAAGACCCATTAGCCGAACTCGTTAAAATAGATGCTAAATCAATTGGTGTTGGGCAATACCAGCATGATGTGGACCAGAATAAGCTTCAAAAGCAATTGGACATGGTTGTGGAAGCCTGCGTTAATGCTGTTGGTGTAAATATAAATACAGCAAGTGTCCCATTGCTAAGTGCTGTATCTGGAATTGGCCCTAAATTAGCCGAAAACATTTTTAATTATCGTAATAAAAATGGCGCTTTTAAATCCAGAAATGCTATTAAAAAAGTCCCTCGATTAGGTGGAAAAGCTTTCGAGCAAGGTGCTGCTTTTTTAAGAATAAAAGAGGCTAAAAATCCGTTGGACGATTCTGCTGTGCATCCAGAAAGTTACAAACTTGTTGAGCACATGGCTAAAGACGAAGGTGTTACAGTTGAAGCATTAATTGGTAATGAAGCGATTCTGAAAAAAATAGATTTAAAAAAGTATTGCACCCAAACCGTTGGTTTACTAACGCTTGAAGATATTATAAACGAGTTAAAAAAACCAGGATTAGATATTAGAGAAACAGCAAAAGCATTCAGTTTTAATGAAAATATTAAGTCTATAAATGACCTTCATTCCGGACAATTATTACCAGGTATAGTAAATAACATTACCAATTTTGGCTGTTTTGTAGACATTGGGATTAAGGAAAGTGGCTTAATTCATGTTTCAAATTTATCAGATTCTTTTGTAAAGGATGTTAACGAGCATGTGCATTTGCATGAGCAAATTATCGTTAAGGTTTTAGAGGTTGA
Source organism: Lacinutrix chionoecetis (assembly GCF_053604665.1). Lineage (NCBI taxonomy): Bacteria > Pseudomonadati > Bacteroidota > Flavobacteriia > Flavobacteriales > Flavobacteriaceae > Lacinutrix > Lacinutrix chionoecetis. Next base: position 38,016 of record NZ_JBSHNQ010000056.1, on the reverse strand, counting down.
TGTGGCACGAAAACGCATTCAGCTTAAACTTAATAAATAATGCTAAAAATTGCCTATCATCCTATTTATTGCCACCCTTTGCCAGAAGGTCATCGTTTTCCTATGCTAAAGTACGAGTTATTACCAGCGCAATTAATACATGAAGGCACTTGTACGGAGGATAATTTTTTTGAACCTGTTAGAATGCTTGATGAAGCTCCAATTTTAGCAGTACATGATCCCGAATATTTTTACGATTTGTTAAATATTACTTTAAACCAGCGCGATGCGAGAAAAATAGGATTTCCGCTAAGTGAGGTTTTGATAAAACGTGAAATAATTATTGCAGATGGTACTATAAAAGCAAGTGAATTTGCTTTGAAATATGGTATCGCTATGAATATTGCTGGTGGCACGCACCATGCCTACACCAATCGAGGAGAGGCCTTTTGTATGTTAAATGACCAAGCTATTGGTGCAAGATACCTTCAGAATAAAGGTTTAGCCAAGCAAATTTTAATTGTGGATTTAGATGTGCATCAGGGAAACGGTACAGCGGAAATTTTTAAAAATGATGCTTCAGTGTTTACCTTTTCTATGCATGGCAAAAATAATTACCCTTTTAAAAAAGAACAAAGTGACTTAGATATTGCATTAGAAAATAATGTTGGCGATGCCCAATATCTTTCCGTTTTAAAAGAAAATCTAAATAATTTAATAGACCAAGTAAAACCAGATTTTATCTATTATTTATGTGGCGTAGATGTGATTACTTCAGATAAATTAGGCAAATTAGGGTTGTCTATTGAAGGTTGTAAAGCACGCGACCAGTTTGTTTTACAAACGTGTATTAACCATAGCATTCCTGTTATGTGTAGTATGGGTGGTGGTTACAGTCCAGATATTAAAACCATTATAAATGCACATGCCAACACGTTTAGGTTGGCACAAGCTTTATTTTTTTAAATGTAACGACTATTACAAAATCTCTAACAGTTATTACATAACGCGCTTGTTTAAAGTGTTTTAAACATACATTTGTGCTGTAATAAATGAGTATTGTTTTGCTAAGGAGATAATACATTCAAAAAAAAATAGTTGAAACCCTTAACTGTTTTATGTTTTTAGTTGGTTGGTTACCATGGAAACCACTTGATTTTAATTATCGAGTGGTTTTTTTAATTGTTCTAAAAAAGCCTGCCGTCTGTTTCTTGAAACAGGTATTTTAACTGTATTATTTAAAATAACATAGCCTTCATTTAAATATTTATCGATATAGCTAAGGTTAATAAGATGAGATTTATGCACAAGATAGAAATTATTGTGTTCTAAAAGTTTATTAAAATGTCCAATACTGTTAGAGCTCATTAATGGTTTTCCGTTCATTAAATGAATATTAGTATAGCCCATTTCACCTTCGCAATGCAGTATGTCTTCTATTTTTACAAATTCTAAACCATCCATACTTGGTATAATTATTTTCTTTTTTTGAAACGTTTGCAACCCTAAATTTTCTATAAGTTGTGTGTTTTTTATTAGTGCTGTTTTTTCTTCAATATTTTTTTTTGCCTTTTTTACAGTGCTAATTAAATCGCTGTTATCTACTGGTTTTACCAAATAACCAATAGCACAATGCTTAATAGCCTCAATAGCGTAATTATCGAAAGCAGTAGCAAAAATGACTTCGAAATTTGGCTTTTTAAATTGCTTTAAAACATCGAAACCATTTAATTCTGGCATGGCAATGTCTAAAAACACTAAATCTGGTTTAAGAGTATTAATTAACTTTATGGCTTCTTTAGGGTTTTGCGTTTGTGCTATAATTTCTATTTCAGGACATAGGCGCTCAAGCTTATTTTTTAAAATGGCTAATGCTTTACGCTCATCGTCTATTATTATGGTTTTAATTGTCATTATCAAAATCTTTAAAATGTAAAGTCACTTTTGTTCCTGTTTGGTTTTTTTCGGTTTCAGAACGATCGTTAATAGTAAAATCGATATCCCAATGTTTACTTTCCTTAAGTAAAATTAAGCGTTCTTCAAGTACAAAACTGGAATGTTCTGTATGGGTTTGCTTTTTATCTTTAGACAATTCTCGGGCTTTATTTATACCAATGCCATTATCTGTAATTTCTACTTTAAAGCCATTATTAATTGAAGCCGTAAATTTTAAATACAATTGCCCTTGTCCTTCTTTATGAAAAATACCATGATTAATCGCATTCTCTAAAATTGGTTGTAAAATCATGGGCGGTAAAAACAAATCTTCTAAATCTAACTTAGCATCTACCTCAATCTTATACTCAAGGTTATCTTCGAATCTTAATTTTTCAATTTCAAGATAATTTTTTAATAATTTTAATTCGTTTTCAAGAGAAATATTCTGCTTTCTTGAATACTCGAAAAAAAGACGCATTAATTTTGAAAATTTGGATAAATAATCTTCACTTTTTTCAACCTCATTTAATTGAATGTAATATTGAATGGCATTTAGAGAATTATGTACAAAATGCGGATTCATTTGTGCTCTCAAAGCATTTAACTCTAATTCGTGCTGTCGTTTTTGGTTGTTTAACTGTGTTTCTAATTGTTCTTGAATAAGTTTGTTTTTCCGACTATTAAAGGTCATAAAAAGAACGACTACGGCTATTATTATAAATAATGCCACAGCAAACAAAGTGACTAAAATAGTGTTTAACTCGTTACTCATCGATTTTGTATTTAGCAACGTTAAAGCTAATAATATAGCATCCGCTAAGTAGTACATTTAATATAATCATTGGAATTTTAAATTCTAACGAATTTGCTTTTATAATTGGTAAGAGTAAGTGTAAAGGTAAATAACCAATATAGAATATTAACAAGCCTGTTACCAACCAAAACCGCTGCGAATGTTTATACTCTATTACCAAATTTGTTTTAATCATGGCTACAAAATATAAAATGGAACAGGCTAATATAGAAATAGTACCTACCAAGTATAATCTGCTGTAAAGCTCTGTGATAATGTTTTTAGTGATTAAAAAATAAATTGTTGTAACTAAATATATTAATATAAATAATAAAATAAGCTTACGTTTATTTAAAAGATGATAAAACCAATACAAGTAAAACAGAAATGAAACTATGGTTAATATATTGTACAATAGACTAAATCTTTTCCCTGTGTAGCCACTTATTAGACCACTAAATAAATCGATTAGAAAAGCGAATATTATTATAAAGAGAAAGTACTTTTGCTTAGTATTATAGTAATCTTTCCAATAATATATCCCTACAATAATTGCAGATAGCTGAATGATAAAAAGTGTTATTTTAAACCACATTTATTAATTACCGCTTGATGTATGTTCGATTGCCGGATCACCACTATTTCCATAATTTAAGCGTTTTAGTCCAGGTGTATTTTTATTGTCTTCTGCACCTCTGGTACCTTCTTTATAAGTTGGTGTAAAAAACACTGTTGTGCTAATAGAATCTGTTTCTTTTGCTGCAAAATAGACTCTTAAACCTAAGTTTTCGTAACCTAATTCTAAAGATTCGGTTTTTACGTAGTTAATATAATTTTCGAGATTTTCTAAATCGAACCAGACTTCTCTATTTTCTGCTCCCACAGGAATGTTACTTGCTGCTAATTGCTGTTTTAAATTTTCTAGTTGGATAATTACATCTGGATTGTCTAAATCGTTATTTAATACATGTAGTAAAACGTTATTTTTAACGAGTTCTTTATCTTTAAAGGTTTCTTCTTTTACATCGGCTTCGGGTTGTGTTAAGGTGCCAATTGGATCTTCGTAATTGCAGTCGCAAGTGTTATTTGTTTCGCATTCTTGAAAGAGGAGTATTGCTAAGGCTATAGCGATTATTAGCAATGATTTAGTTGCTATATTTTTCATAAGATTATAGTTTTAATTAATAGCTTAGTTATTTCACTAAGGTAAGATTTTGCTTGTTAATATTGTGTTTGCTTGAATAAGAAAAATTTTTTAAAATGAATCCCAAGACTATTAATACAGCCTTGGGATTATAACTATTAAGGGCAGCTGTAAAATTCCTCAATTTTAACTTCGTTATTAGCCACTATAACAGTATAAGTTGTTGCAGCAGTGGTAAAACCTGTTTGTGTCACAATTTCAACTGTGTACGTTCCGTCTGCCAGTCCAGCAAAAAACACATTTCCGTTTATGTCTGTTACAGCAGTTCTAATAATAGAATTAGTGGCATCTCTTAAATGTATGGTCCAGTTATCACCAAAACTATCAGAACTATCGTAAGCTGCGTTGCAATTATTATCTATCACGTGTAAGACATTTATTACATTATTTTCGCAGCAGCCTTGTACATTTTCTGAAAGCGCATTATCTACATTTGTTGTGCGTATAAAACCGTCTATAGAAAATCCTGTTGGTCCACCCTCATTAATTAAATAAGCTCTTAAACTGTAACTTCCAGAGGTAAGCGGGATTCCTAAATTAACCCAATTTAAAGGAGGTCCTGAATAGGTGTAAACAGGGCTTGTTAAAACCGTAGGACCATTATTATTTACCAGTTCTAAATAGATTCTATTATCTGCTCTAAAATCTAATTCTAAGTCGATAGTTGTGTTTTCAAGTACACAAAAAGACCGTTCGAATACGTAAGGAATAGGATCGCCATTACTATTATCCGGGTTTACACATCCCGAAGCACTGCTATCTCCAGTATTATAAGGTGATAAAGTTGCTGTGTTTGGTTGGTTAGCCCATGCTGTTGGACTGGACGAGTTTAAATTTACAGCAAAGGCACTACCATTAAATGTGCTTGCTACTGCAGCATTACACGAGGTTGTTTTAGGATTATTTATTATTTTCCAAAAAGGATCTACAGAGCCTATAGCAGTTGGTATAACATTGCCATTTGCATCTAATCCTGTGCTTAATTCCAGCCGTGGTGAAGCGTCACAATTACTATTTATTTGAATGTATTCACAATCTTTCTCATCGCTACAAGATAAAGACATAGCGAGTATAAGCATTATAAATAAAAATTTAAGTCCGGTGAAAATAAGAGATTTTATCTCTTGGTTCTTCAATATGATATATTTAGTATTCATTGTTTTTAGTTTTTCAAAATAAGCCAAGACTTCATTAGTTATAAGTCTTAAATCCATCTTGGCTTGGCATTGATTAATAGCCTCTTTTATACTTTATTTTATTGTGGGCAAACCACTTTAAATTCTGTTCTACGGTTTATGGTATGCTCGTTTTCAGTACACGTCACACCGTCGGCACACTTGTTTAATAATTCTGTTTCTCCTGCTCCGCGAGCCATTAAACGGTCTCTGGTAATGCCTTTAGTCATTAAATAATTCACGGTGGATTCTGCTCTTTTTTGAGAAAGTTCCTGGTTGTATTGGTTGCTTCCGCGCGCATCTGTATGCGAAGACATTTCTACTTTAATGGTTGGGTTGTCTTGCATTAATTTAACAACATAATCCAAATCTGGACGCGCAGCTGGAAGAATGTCCCATTGGTCTAAGTTAAAAATGATGTTATCTAATTTTATAGCTTGACCACAAGGGTTTACACACATTTCGAAATCTATAAATAACGACTTATTTCTGTCTAAATCTGTTGTAGAAACTTCTACTTCGTTAGAGAAATAGCCATCTTTTCTTCCATTTAAGGCGAATGTTGACGCTTGCTTTAAGTGGAATATAAAATCACCTTCGGCATCAGACAGCGTATTTTTTTGGCCAGCATTTATTTTATCCTTCAATAAAATATCTACACTTTGTATGCCTACTGCGGTATTACATTCTACAACATCTCCTTTTAAAATAAAGTTAGAATCACCGTACTTAATTTCCTTTTGGATGCCATTACCTTCTTTTTTACAAGCGATAAATTCTTTTTTAGAAATAGTGGTTTCCTCTAAACTTACATTGTATAATTTTCCAGTTACGAAATAATCATTTTCCTGCACATCGTTAAAAACAACTACACCATAAGAATTAGTGGTGCCTGTTTGCACTATGTTTTCGTACATATCTGTTAAAATAACATCAGTAAACGGTAATATTTCACCAGTAAATTTATCGACAGCTGTTACAGTTACACCACAACCACAAGTTGCGCAACATCTCGGCATGTGGTCTTCTCCACAAACCTCACAGACTTCTTTTTTGTTGTTTTTAGCAAATTGATAGGTGATTCCTGCAAATACGCCAACCGATGAAATATCGCAATCGCAAGCCTCATTTCTTACTATGGACCCATTAGGATCCAGTCTGTTACCTGTTGCTCCTGTAGGCGCTGTAAAAGGCACTAATGGATAATTTGCTGCCGAAATGCCTAAAGGCGCATCTACCAGTTCTTCTGCTCCAAAGTGATGCATGTAATAAGCACCAGCATTGATACCAAAATTAGAGTTTAGCATATACGAAAACCGTAGTTGACCTTTAAAAGTAAGTACTCCAGAGTCTTTGTAACCTACATGAAAATTAAGTAATTCGTTACCTGGATTTGCATTTTCTAATAAAGTTCTGCCTCCTTTTATTGAAGCGAGACCAAAACGTGTGTTTATTTCCGTTTTAAATTTTCGCGACTTACTTCTAAATTGAGCATTTGGACCAATACCGTAAAACAATCTTGTAATCTTATCTTGAGATAAATTAAAAGTTGTAATTGGAGAGCCACCAACGCTATATAAATTGTTCGTATCGAAAACACTTTCTGGCTGGTTTTTAATATAATCGACATCTATACCTAAACCAAAGGTGTTCCAATAATAATCTAAAGATAGTCCTAAGTCTATACCACCATTATAATCTATGTCTGGCGTATTATTTTTGTACGTTGGGAAATCGTACCCAATTCTGGGTGATAGTTGAAAATAATTGGTATCATTTTTTGTCTGTTGTCCACTAGCAGTGAACGACGAAGCGCATACTAATGCAACAACTAATAGTTTAATAATGTGTTTTAAATTGTTCATCATTTTAGTTTTAATTTGTTATACAGTTTTAAATACATAGGGTTGCTATTTTGTTACCCTATCGTGTTAAATATTCTTTGGGAGAACTGTATTATGTACATTTACACTGCAAATATTAATTAATTGCATTGCTAAATAAAGAGTCGCTTTATAACCGGTTAAGTTGAATCGATTACTGGTTTAAATGAGTTTGTAAAACATAAAAAACCCGCCAAATTAGCGGGTTTTAATTTAGGGTTATAGCTCTATAGCTTTATTTTACTATTACGCGCCTTGTTAATATGCTTTTCTCTATTTTAATTTTTAAAACATAAACTCCACTTTGTACTTTACCAATATCTACTGTATTGTTTCCAGTATTAATGGTTGTGGTGAGAAGCGTTCTTCCATTTAAATCTAAAAATAACAGATGTCCTTTTTTATGAGAGGTAATATGTATTGTATTTAAAACAGGGTTAGGAAAAACTTTTAAAATACTATCTTCAAAATCTTCAACACTTAGTGTTGCACATGGTGGATAGGTTCTTGTATCTCTGGTGGCATTGGTCCAGCTCCCAGACAAATAATTTTGCGTAATTCTTTCAGTAGGGTTACCATCTGCATTGTTGGTTCTTAACACACGCTGTTGGTCTTCATAAACAGTGCCATTCCAGGTTTGTTCTAGTTGATTAATTAAAAAGTTGTTACTATCAAACGTGTAAGTAGTTAAACTGTTATTTATCCAATTAGAGCCATCCCATTGTGATGTTTCTTTTTGAAAAATTAAATTTCCAGAATACATGTTGGTTACACGCGTATTATTTACCCAATTAGATCCACTTTTTACGTAGTTATATACTATGTCTAACGTATTGTTCGCGTTATAAGTGAATTCTGCTCTTGTGCTATCTACCCAGGAAGAGCCATCCCAATTTTGGGCTGTGCTTGTTAGATATAGATTGTTGGCAGTAAAGGTTTGTAATAGTCTATCTACAGGTATCCAGGCATTGCTTACATATGCAAAATTGGTTATGGTTATTGGGTTGTTATTACCATCATATTCAAATTCTGATTTAAACGAATCTTCCCACATATTAGTTGTACTATTCCAAGTTTGATTAACGTTGGTTTCAAATAAGTTATTAGCATTATATGTAGTGGTTAGTAACGCCGAATTTTCTAACATATTGGTAGCAAAATTATTTGTTTCCAATAAGCCTTGCGTTGGCATGCAATCTGTATTAAATGTGTAAGTAACAATTGAGGTAAACGTCCAGCTACCCATTAGCCATATATCGGTTTCCCAAGTTTCTGGTACATCTATTAAAAGTTCTTGTTGCTGTTGTGAGTTAACCTGAGTAAAGGTTATAAAAAGTAAAAATGCTAGTAATAATTTTTTCATAACAAATGAATTAAATTAATAATAGCTATCAATCAATATATAAATTTAATAAATAAATAATTGATTATTAGGTAAATAGATAAATTTTATTTGTAAAATATAAAAAAACGTGTTGTTTTTTTAATTTATATTTTAGGTTGCTTGAAGAAAAATATAGCCCATTAAAACACAAATAAAGGGCAGTGAAAAAAGCAATAGCATATTGTATTTTGGAGCTTTTTTTCTATTGAATTTAGCATTCATCACTTTTCTTGTTTTACCATTATAGCTTATCCAGTTTTTAAGATGAATAGCTATTGAAGCAATAACAAACAATACCCATGCATTTTCACTTGATATTGAATTGACATGTAATTGACTAAAAAAAGCAGCAAAAAAAGCGCCTAAAAGAAAGAGTATAGCAATTTGTAAAACCGAAATGTAAACTAAAGCAATAGTGTTTGCTTTTTGTTTAAACTGTGCTTTAAAACGTGTAAATATAAAATAGAAAAAGCGGTCGAAAATTGTCATATCTTAAAAGTAAAAAACCTGATAGAATTAACTATCAGGTTTTTTGAATAATAATATTTATAACTTATGGTACAAATACCGTAACATTATCTACGTGAATTGTTGTGTTTTGATTTGAAGTATCACTTCCAGTATATCTAAAAGCAATGTAAGCTGTTCCTGTGTAAGACGATAGGTCTATTTCTCCAGAACTTGTAAATGTATACCAGCTATCGAAATCTGCTTCTAAACTTGATGTAAAATCTAAATTTGTCCATGTTGCAGAAGTAATATCAGCTTCATTTCCAGAAAAATCTGTTGAAATTAATACTTCAATAGCATCATGTCCAGCATCTGGAAAAGCATGTTCTGTTTGGAAGGTTAATATTTCACCATCTTGAGCATCCATATCAATACCAGGTGATACTAACCAACCAATATTGCTAGAATCTCCAGTTTGAAATGCAGAGAATTCTGCATAACCATTGTTACTAAATACCTGTTCTGTCCATAATTCGCTACCTGCTTCAGCAAAATTAATCCAGCCTGCAGTATTTAATGTAGAATTATCGACAGCATCACTAAAAGACTCTTCGAATACAGGGTCGCAACGGTTATCGTTAAAATCAATATCTTCTGTGGTGTTTAAAACCATAACTTTAGGAGAACCTCCAAAACCTTGAGTAACAACACCAGCAATTGATCCTCTTCCTGCTATAGGTAGTGGTACTTGCTTAAAACTTGCAAAAGAACTGGTTTCTAAAGAAAAGCTAGAACCGTCTTCACAACTTATTAATGGATGTCTTGTATCGAAACTATCGGTAGGGTTAACAAAAGTAGAACCAGCTAAGCCCGCAGGGAATTGTACATTTTCAAACATAGCAAATATCCCTAAATGAGAATCGTTAACGTCACTAGGAGATAATACTGTAGGTACTATTTCTGTAGTTAAACCAGATCTAAATAAATGCATTGGGATTTGATTTGGTGTTAATTGGTCTACGTCACCATCGTCTAAAGTACCTCCAATGGTTACTACATCAGATGAGTTTTCACCTAAGTATAAACCGTTTAATTTAATATAAACCTCTCTTCCAAAGTTAAATTGGTTATAAGAATCTACTTGATTTAAAACAACACCAATGGCTGCAGTTGGGTTTTCTGGAGCATCCTGAAGGTAAAATTCTTTAAAAAAGTTTCCTGTAGCGTCCGATGAGCTTACATAACCCTTTACTACAATATCAGATTCAATTATTTCTGTACTACCAACAAACTGAGCTTTTAAAGCCGAAATAGATATTTCGGTTAGTGCACCACTTTCTAAATCTGATAAAATTTGATTTAAACCTGCATTTTCTTCAGTTCCTAAACTATCAGGTATAGTATAGTCATCGTCTTCCACACAAGATGTTATAGCTAACACGGCTACAAAACTTAATATTAATGTTAAAAATTTACTCGTTTTCATAATGTTAAATTTAATATTATTAATTTTTCTTTTTCTTTTTAAAATCTAAGGTACACATTTACAAAATAATTTATACCACGACCATACCAGTATTTTGGTCCAAACACACGTGTTGGATTACTGTTATCATCTCTTAATTCGCGATAGTTTGCGTTTCTACCTTGCTCGAAACCACCAGTTTTGTACTCTTTATCTAATAAGTTTCCTACACTGGCAAAGAAACCAACAAACTTATCACCAATTTTCCATGACTTACCACCTACAAGGTTTACAACCATGTACTCATCAAACTCTTCTTGTTGTAACAATTGGCGAGCAATAGCAGGATCGTAATCATTAAATGGTAATCCATCAGCATCTAAATAAAAGTTTTCTGTTCTTGTAATTGGACTAACATCTAAATAAGTATTCGAGAAAAAGTTAGCTGTTGCTCCAAACCACCAGTAATCTGGGTCTCTGTATTCAAAACCTACAGATGCTGCACGTTGAGGTCCACCAGCTACTTTATAATCCTTCAGGTTTGCCTCTCCAAAGTTTTTAAATCCGTTTTGTGTTAACTCATCTGGTGCAGTTATATCACTGTTAGTAGTCAAGTACAAATTAGGATTATTGTCGTAAGTATATTGCCCAATCGAAGCAGCACCTTTTAATTTAATAGTTGGTGTAACTTGTGCTTCGATACCTAATTCCGCACCAATATTCTTTTTATCTATGCCTTGTAATATTTCTTGTACAAAGTTTGCATTATCGCCACCAATACCATCTGCGAAGTAGAAAGAAATTTCGTTGGCATCTTCTATTTTAGTATAAAAACCAGTTATTCGGGCTTTAACTATTGGTGAGCGGAAAATATAACTTGCGTCAACCGAAGAAATTTTCTCCTCGGTAATTTCTTGACCAGTTCTGTCACCAACTATACTATTGTTTTCTCTTGAGTTAGAGAATGTGTTACGTAAATTAGGTGCCTGTGTAATATAACCTCCATGGAAATCTAATAAATGTTTTCCAGTAATTTTATAGGTAAAACCAGCTTTTGCGCCATAACCTGTAAAATCTACTTTATCACTTTTACCTAAAGAACTATCTATGTAAGCTTCGTTTTGGTATAAGCCTTCTCTTTGGTAATCGGTTTTAGTAATGCTTCCAGCTAAAAAGAAATCTACTTTATTATATTTAAATTGTGCTTGAGCATATCCAGATAATTCATTCGCTAATAAGTTAAAGTTATATCTAAACTTATCGCCTTCAAAAATTACACGATCTGGGTTTAATAAATCGAATTGAAAACCATCAAAAGAATCTACGTTGGTATAACCTGTAGTACTACCAAATAAATCAATAACTTCAGCAAAGTTTTCAGATTTTAATTTTCTGTAATTAACTGCTGCATTTAAAATAATGTTTTCGTTTAATTCGGTATTAAAGATCGTGTTGATTGTTAAAAGTTTATCGTCATTTCTATCTTCGTATAATGCATATGCTGCACTTTCGCCAGCGGCATTATTAGTTAGGTTGGCATCAAAAATACGATTCCAATCAATTTGACCATCGTTAATAAATTCTTGTTGGTCTTGATAAGCCTGGCTAAAATCTGGTCCATCAGGATTTGCTAAACTGAAACTTGGTAAATTCTGGTAATAAGCAGGACTTGGGTTTGCACCTCCAGCATAGTCTAAACGACTGTTTCCTACTTTACCAAACTGGTAACCAATATTTGTATTTAAAGTTGTTTTAGAAGAAATATCCCAGTAATGGTTTAACATAATAATAGGTTCTTCTACTTCTTTAATTCTTGAGTTTTTCTTCTCACCATTTAAATAACCCCAATATTCATTATACTTAATACCTTTTAGGTCGTAAACTTCTTGAGTGTTTGGTGATGATTTTCCTCTTCTATTAGGTGCATAAATAGAGGTGAAATTTAAACTGTGTTTATCGTTAATTTTCTTTTCAACCGAAGCAAAAAATGAGTTTGAATCGTATAAGGATGCATCTTGAAAACCTTCATCTCCCCAGCGACGTCCTGCCATAATTGTGTAAGCCCAGCCATCTTCCATTAATCCGGAAGCATAACTTGCCATTAAACGATTGGTGTAACTTCTGTTTGAAGAAGAATAAGTAACACGACCACCTTCTCTGTAAGAAGAAGCTCTTGTAGATATATTTGTGGTTCCTAAAATACCTCCAAATGTGTAAGCTGAAGGCGCTAAACCGGTTGATAATTCTTGATTACGAACAACATCGTTTAATCCGCCCCAATTACTCCATTGTGGTCTTCCAGTATCGAATTTATTCATTTCAATACCATTCATTAAAACGGTTCCATTGTCTGAATCTAAACCTCTAACTCTAAAAAAAGATGAGCTAAATTCGAAAGCCGCAGTACGTTGAAATACGTCTTGTGACGATGATAACAATCCAGAAATATTGTCTGCTCCTGCGGTGTCATCGTTTAATTCATCATCAGATAAAGTAATAGTAAATAAATCTGCCTGACTACCTTGATCTATTTCAAGAGTCATATCCTGAATGTCGACCGTTTTACCTTCATTTACTACTATTGGATATCTTTTTTGTAAAAATCCAACTTTGTAAATTTTAAGCATTTGTTCTCCAAAAGGAACAGGTTGGCTAAATTGAAATTGTCCCAAACCGTCGGTAGTTTCGGTTTGTCCTGTTTCTTCAACAGTAATTGTTACATCTGGAATAGGCTCACCCGTTACAGCATCTTTTACACTACCTTTTACAATAGTTTCTTGAGCGAGTAATGTAGTAATGGAAAGCATTCCGAATAGAAAAATAAAAAAACTTTTTTTCATACCTAGATTAAATAGTTAATAGATTACACGTTAAATAATAGTTATTTAAGGCGTGCAAAGGTACATTATTTATTAGAAACATTTACCTTTGGCAAGCATTTTGTATGCTTGCATAACATAAACATAACATTTACCTAATGAAGAATTTTAAACTATGGCTTTCAGTTGCACTTATTACTGCTTTTGTAAGCGTTAATGCTCAAGAAGAAAAGAAATATAAAATCCATACGGTGGCATTTTACAATCTTGAAAACTTATTCGACACTGTAAACGATACAGAAAAAAACGATGAAGCCAGCCCAATGATGGAAATTAAGGCAGATCGTGAGGAAATTTACAAAAAGAAAGTACATAATATGGCTCGTGTAATTTCAGATATTGGTACAGAAACCACTGGAAATGCACCGGCAATTATTGGTATCTGTGAAGTTGAAAACGTAAAAGTTGTAGAAGACGTTGCAAACGATCCTTTACTATTAGCTAAAGATTACGGTATTGTTCATTTTGAGTCTCCAGACAGACGTGGTATCGATGTTGGCTTAATGTACCAAAAAGATTTATTTCAACCCATTTCAAAGAGCTCACATACTTTAAAGATTTTCGATGACAATACAAAAAAGCGTGTGTACACGCGAGATCAATTACTGGTTTCTGGCGAATTAGAGGGTGATCTTGTGCACATAATAGTAAGCCATTGGCCATCGCGTAGTGGTGGTGAGGCGAGAAGTCGTCCTAAACGTGTTGCAGCTGCCAAGCTTAACAAACGTATTATAGATTCTTTACAAGCTATAGATCCTTATGCTAAAATTATTACCATGGGAGATTTAAACGATGACCCAACTAATGAGAGTGTAAAAGACGTATTAAAAGCAAAAGGGAAGAAAAAAAATGTGAAAATAAAAGGGATTTATAACCCTTATATTAATATGTTTAAAAAACAAGGTTTGGGCACAACAGCGTATAGAGATGCCTGGAGTTTATTCGACCAAATTATGGTTACTAAACCATTAATTGAAACAGATTATTCGTCCTTTAGATATTACAAAGCCGGCATTTACAATAAAAATTATTTAACCAATAAAAGAGGTCGATATAAAGGCTACCCTTTAAGAAGCTTCGCAGATGGAGGTTTTACAGACGGGTTTAGTGATCACTTTCCAGTTTATATTTACTTAATTAAGGAAATAGAATAAATTCATTATTTTTAAAATGAAAAACGCCTGCTTAATGAGTTGGCGTTTTTTTTATTACATTGAATGATCTTGAAATTGAAAGTATTCATATTATTTCTGTTATCCTTTGTTTTAGTAAACGCTCAAAAAGTTGAAGAAAAAACAATAACCAACGGCAGCATTCAAACCATTGTTGTAGAAGGTGATGCGCTATTTAAAATTGATGTTAAAACTACAGAAACTAATAGTATTTCAATAGTTACTAAAACAGAAGGAGAATATGCACAAAACACTATAGTTTTTACCGATACTAGAAAAGATTCTTTAATAATCTCAACTGTAAATCAAACAATATTTAAAAACCCAAACGATAAATTAAGTGCACACAAAGTGTTGTCTATAGAATTGTTTCTTGAAATTCCTAAAAACCTGAATTTGTATTGTAAAAGCAGCATTGCTTCTTCACAAATAGCTGGTACCTACAAACAATTAATAGTAGAGCTGCATCAAGGAAACATAGGTTTGCTTAATTTCTCTGGAGATGCTATTATAAACACATTCAATGGAAATATTATGTTGGAAACAAATACTGCTACCATTAATGCAAAAACGAAGACTGGAAATCTTGTTAGCGAAAAAATAGAACCTTCAGAAAGTAAAATCGAAATCCATTCTATCCACGGAAACATTAACATCTATAAAACAAAAAAATAGTTAAATAGGTGTTATTTTAGCTTCAAAATTTTAAAATGTCTTTAAAGAAAGCCTTCATTTTAATTGTCATTATTTTACTTATCGATCAAATAAGTAAATTATACATAAAAACGCATTTTCAGTTACACGAATCTTTAAATGTTTTTAGTTGGTTTAGAATCTATTTTGTAGAGAATGATGGTATGGCTTGGGGAACCAAATTAAGTGATTTTATCCCTTTCATTAGTGATAGAACAGCAAAACTGTGCTTAACGCTTTTTAGAATATTAGCCATAGCAGGTATAGGTTATTGGTTAGTAAACGCTGTTAAAAAACAACAATCTAAAACACTTATCTTGGCTTTGGTTTTTATTTTTGCAGGAGCTTTAGGTAATATTATAGACTCTGTATTTTATGGAGTGTTTTTTAACGATAGCTACGGGCAAGTAGCTTCTTTTTTGCCTACTAATGGAGGTTACGATAAAGTTTTATTTGGTAATGTTGTAGACATGCTGTATTTCCCACTGTGGCAAGGTAACTTACCAGAATGGATGCCTTTTGCCGGCGGAGAAAATTTTATATTTTTTGAACCTGTTTTTAATATTGCAGATGTTGCCATTGCAAGTGGTTTTGGTATTTTGTTATTTTTCAATAAAAAAGCATTTCCTAAAAATGAGGATACTTTTTAAAATACATACGTGTTGTTTGGAGTAATACAATAATCTAAAGCAATATCTGTGCTTAAAACAGGAAATAAGTTAGGTTCTACCTCAAAAAAAGACAAGCCAATTTTTATAGTTTCTGGTTTGCAATTGGCTAAAAAAGTATCGTAAAAACCTTTACCATAGCCTATTCGCTGACCGTTTTTATTAAAAGCTAAAAGCGGAACAAAAACAACATCTATTTTTGAATGCTCTATCTCAATGCCATCCA
Source organism: Lacinutrix chionoecetis (assembly GCF_053604665.1). Taxonomy (NCBI): domain Bacteria; kingdom Pseudomonadati; phylum Bacteroidota; class Flavobacteriia; order Flavobacteriales; family Flavobacteriaceae; genus Lacinutrix; species Lacinutrix chionoecetis. The sequence goes on along the minus strand of NZ_JBSHNQ010000056.1, from coordinate 22,107 downwards.
CAGGTTCTGGAATGTTGTACTTATTTAATTTAATTTTAGTGTTGTCTGTTAATAGAAAGTGTTGAAGACTTCTATCTATAAAATTACTTTTAGAAATCACGATATGTTTATCTCTTCCCGAAAGGATATTAAGTATAAAACTTGTATTTACTTCTTTTAAAGATTCTATTGAAAGAAAAAGATGATAAAACTCATGCTCCCAGATGTCTAAATTTAATAGTTTATTGGCAATGTCAATACTAAGTGCATCTCTAGTTTCTTCGTTTAAGTTGCTACGAAGTTTCTTGTATTTTTTCCGTAAATCTGCTTTAGTTATCATTATCTGTCTACCAATTCTGTAGAAATATGAAAAAGGGCGTCACCTTGATATACAATTGGCGACTCGTTTACATTAATAATATATCCAGTGTTAGAAGCTTTTACAAAATGATTAAACTTGCCATAGGGATCTGTAATATTTCCTATCACCTCGCCTTTTTCAACTTTAGAGCCTATAACTATTGAAGCTTTAAACATGCCAGAGAAATTGGCGCGAATCCACCTGCTGTCCTTTATAAAAATACACTTCTTTTTTGGTTTAGATACATTAAATTTCCTTTGTAACATACCATAATGATTCATTATGCGCTTAGCACCATTAACACCAGTATTGGTAACAGTGTTATCTATATGAAAGGATTTTCCACCTTCAAAAAGTAAGATGGGTTTATTCATGCGGTTACAGGTGTTTCGAAAGGATTTATTTAAGTTTTTAGAATACAGTAAAAAAGGAGCTCCAAAAATTTCGGCAGCTATATTAATATCTTCATTTCCTTCAGCTATTCTAATTTGTGGCGCGTTAAATCTCATGGCGCCACCTGTATGAAAATCCATTATAAAATCGGCATGAGGTACAATTTCAGACACTAAAGAATAGGCTACTCGACTAGCTAAAGAACCAGATTTACTTCCTGGGAAAACACGATTTAAATCGCGACCGTCTGGAAATTCGCGATCCATACTAATAAAACCAAAAATATTTAGCACAGGAATACAAATTGTAGTTCCTATTTTAGGTTTGTTAATACCTTTAGCAATAATCTGTCTTAAAATTTCTACACCATTAATTTCGTCGCCATGAATACCTGCAGTAAATAAAATTGTAGGACCAGGTTTTTTAGAGCGTTCTATTATAATAGGAACATCTACAGGTGTTCTGGTATGGAGTTTGGCAAGATTAAAACTAACTTCTTTACCCTCTCCCAGTTTTATTTTAGTGCCTAAAATTTCTAATATATCTTCCTTTTTCTCCACTATTTAATTGATGTTTTTTTCAATAAATGCAATAATGCTTTTTGCTATGTTCCTTCCTGTTGCAGTTTCTATACCTTCTAATCCAGGAGTGGAGTTTATTTCTAATAATAAAGGACCACGAGCAGATTGAAGCATGTCTACACCACACACAGGGAGTTTTAGTGCCTTAGCCGCATTCATAGCTAATTTTAATTCGTCATGACTTAATTTAATAATATTTGCACTTCCACCTCTGTGTAAATTAGAACGAAACTCGCCTTCTTTTCCTTGACGTTTCATCGCTCCCACTACTTGCCCATCTACAATTAATGCACGTAAATCTGCGCCTTTGGCTTCTTTTATAAATTCTTGAACAATAACTCTGGCCTGTAACCCATTAAAGGCTTCTAACACCGACTCGGCAGCACTTTTTGTTTCGGCTAAAACAACACCTAAACCTTGAGTACCTTCTAATAATTTTATTATAACTGGTGCACCACCAACATGTGCTATTACTTCTCGTGCATCGCGCGAATAATTTGTAAATACAGTTTTAGGCATGCCAATTCCTGCTTTACTTAGGCGCTGTAAACTTTTTAGTTTATCGCGAGAACGTAAAATGGCGTCGCTGGTAACAGTAGAAAAAACATTCATCATCTCAAATTGTCTTACAACAGCGCAACCGTAAAAGGTAACAGAGGCTCCAATGCGTGGAATAATAGCATCTACATAATCAAGATATCTATCTTTATAATAGATAGCAGGTTTCTCTCTTTCTATAATAATATCGCACTTTAAAGGGTCTATTACTTCTACTTTATGACCACGTTTCTGGCCTTCCTCAACAATTCTTTCAGTTGAATATAAATGTGCATTTCTCGATAATATAACTATGTTCATTAGGTTGTTTTGTTATATGATAAATCTTTTAAATCCACATCTACCATAAATTTTTGTTTTAAAAATTGTCTTCCTATTAATACAGGAAATTTCATTTCTTCTCGTGTGCTTAATGTTAAGTTTATTTTGTAAGTTTTCCCAAAAAAGATAACATCGGTTTTAATTTTATATCTGTTTTCAACAAAACCATTACTGCTTTTTACATCTGTAAAGGTATAATTTTCGAAAACAACAATTTTACCACTAAAATGTGGATGTCCCTTACTGTAAAAAGTACATTTCAATTTAGTATCCTCTTCAACAATTTCAGAGCAATGTATTGCAGAGGTATAGGCACCTGTATCTATTTTGGCGTCGATTGCAAATAAATTAAGTTTTGGAAAATCTATTTTATCTGTTCTTCCAATTATTTTTTTACTCATTCTTTTATTTTAATAGTGTTCCTGTGTAATTAATTGGTGATTCAAAAATCGTAAAATTTTATTGAATAAAGTTACCGTTTGCTTTTTTAAAACGGTCTATAAATAATTACCTTTGGTTTATGGCAAACCCTTCCTTAGATATTCAGCTTAAAACACTTCCCAGTGCGCCTGGTGTGTACCAGTATTTTGATGCCGAAGGTAATATTATTTACGTTGGAAAAGCTAAGAACCTAAAAAAGAGAGTTAGTTCTTATTTCACTAAAACACATGACAACGGAAAAACGAGAGTTTTAGTTAGAAAAATTGCCAATGTAAAACATATTGTTGTTGAGACAGAAAATGATGCCCTGTTACTTGAAAACAATTTAATAAAAAAACATAAACCTCGTTATAATGTTTTACTAAAAGACGATAAATCCTATCCGTGGATTTGTATAAAAAATGAGCGTTTTCCAAGAATATTCCCTACGCGTCGCGTGATTAAAGATGGGAGCGAATATTTTGGCCCTTATACAAGTATGAAAACCGTAAAAACCTTATTAGGTTTAATAAAAGGCTTATACCAACTACGAACCTGTAATTATAATTTGTCTGAAGATAAAATTGAAGAGGGTAAATATAAAGTGTGTTTAGAATACCATTTAGGTAATTGCAAAGGGCCTTGCGAAGGCTTGGAAACCGAAAAAAGCTACCATGAAAATATTATCGCCATTAGAGAAATTTTAAAAGGAAATTTTAAAGAATCGCTTGGTCAATTTAAAGAGCAAATGCAGGAATTAGCTAACAACATGCATTTTGAAGACGCCCAGAAAATTAAAGAAAAGATAGAAATACTCGAAAATTATCAAGCAAAATCAACCATTATTAATCCTAAAATTAGTGATGTCGATGTATTTTCTATTGTAAGCGATAACAGTTATGGCTATATTAATTTTCTACAAATATCTTACGGTTCTATAATAAGGTCTCACACTTTAGAGATAAAGAAAAAATTAGATGAGACAGATAAGCAATTGTTGGAACTTGCTATAATAGAACTTCGAGCGCGTTTTAATTCTAATTCAAAAGAAATTTATGTACCTTTTAAAGTGGATGTTGGAGAAGACATTAAAGTGTCCCTACCACAATTAGGTGATAAAAGAAAAATTTTAGACCTCTCCATACGTAATGCAAAATATTACAGGATGGAACGATTTAAGCAAGTTAAAATAACAGATCCAGATCGCCATGTAAATAGAATTATGGCGCAAATGCAAAAAGATTTACGCTTAACCGAAGAGCCCAGACATATAGAGTGTTTCGATAATTCTAACATTCAAGGTACTAATCCTGTGGCTGCGTGTGTAGTTTTTAAAAATGGAAAACCAAGCAAAAAAGACTACAGGCATTTTAATATAAAAACAGTTGTTGGTCCAGACGATTTTGCTTCCATGGAGGAAGTGGTTTACAGACGATATAAAAGATTATTAGATGAGGAGCAGCCATTACCACAACTTATTATTATCGATGGAGGCAAAGGCCAATTATCTTCGGCCTTAAAAAGTTTAGACGCCTTAAACTTACGAGGGACAATTGCAATTATTGGTATTGCAAAACGTTTAGAAGAATTATTCTATCCAAACGATCCAATTCCATTATATTTAGATAAAAAAAGTGAAACATTAAAAATTATTCAGCAACTTAGAAACGAAGCACATCGTTTTGGTATTGAGCATCACAGAAATAAGCGCAGTAAACAAGCATTAAATACAGAACTTGAAACAATACCAGGCATTGGCGAAAAAACTATTATCGATTTGCTAAAAGTTTTTAAATCTGCCAAACGTATTGCTAACGCTAAGCTGGATGAACTTGAGCACGTTGTTGGTGTGTCGCGAGCAGAAAAGGTGTATAATTATTATCACAAAAATGAAATCTAATAAATGAAATATTTTATCATTGTAATATTACTATTAATATCTGTAAACACTAAGATAAATGCACAGGAGAATATTAAAAATGAGCCCAAGGTTGGTCTTGTTTTAAGTGGAGGTGGAGCAAAAGGGCTTGCGCATATTGGCGCTTTAAAAGTTATAGACAGCTTAGGTATTCGTGTAGATTATATCGCAGGTACCAGTATGGGAGCCATTGTAGGGTCGTTATATGCGTCTGGGTATTCTGGTGAAGAACTGGATTCAATATTTAGAAATGTAGATTTCGATAAAATTATTAACGACAACATTCCAAGAGCTGCAAAAACCTTTTACGAGCGAGAAAATTTCGAAAAATATGCAGTTATTTTGCCGTTTGATAATTTTCAGGTTAAACTGCCATCTGCGCTATCCCGAGGTCAAAACACTTTTAATTTATTATCGCAACTCACTTTACACGTTAATAAGGTAGACGATTTCAGTAAATTACCAATCCCGTTTTTCTGTATCGCTACAAATATAGAAACTGGGCAACCTGTGCTATTAGATAAAGGCAATTTGGCACAAGCAGTTAAAGCAAGTGGCGCATTTCCGTCTTTATTTCAGCCTGTAAATATAAATGACCAGTTGTTAATAGATGGTGGTGTTACCAATAATTACCCTATAGACGAGTTGCGTGCTAAAGGTATGGACGTTATTATTGGAGTCGATGTGCAAGATGGATTGGCAAATAGAAACGATTTGTCTTCTGCGCCATCTATATTATTTCAGATAAATAATTTTCGTACCATAAACGATATGAAAATTAAAGCCCCTAAAACCGATATCTATATTAAACCAGATATAACAAAGTTTACAGTAGTCTCTTTTAGCGATGGTAATAAAATAATAGAAAATGGAGAAATTGCTGCCAAACTTAAAATGGACCAACTTAATACATTGGTTAATAAACAAGTTAAAAAAAGAGATTTTTTTAGTGTGCCAAAAATACCAGATACGCTTCAAATAAATCAAATTCATTTTAAAGGGTTGAACAATTATACTATTTCTTATGTTTTAGGAAAGTTAAAGTTAAAACCTAATCAGAAAGTTAGTTATCAGCGTTTTATTAGTGGAACAAACAATTTAGTAGCAACTAATAATTTTGATAGTTTTACTTACAAATTGGTGCCTACTATAGATGATGGGGTTTCTGGATACGATCTATATACCGAACTTAACGAAACCAATAAAACAGCCTTTTTAAAATTTGGAATTCATTATGACGGCTTATACAAAAGTGCACTTTTGGCGAATGTAACTAAAAATCAGCTTTTATTTAAAAGTGATGCGGTCTCATTAGATTTAATAGCAGGAGATAATGTAAGATATAATTTTGAGTATTATATAGATAAAGGGTTTTACTGGAGCGTTGGTTTAAGTTCTCGTTATAATGAGTTCGATAAAAATGTTGCTGCAGCATCACTCTTGTCTCCAGAGCAATTGGCAACTGCCGGAATAAATAAGTTAGGTATTAAGGTAACAGATTTAACCAACAAAATATTTGTTCAAACACAATACAAAAACGATTTAACCCTTAAGCTTGGTGCAGAACATAAACGCTATAAAATTAAAACTGAAACAGTAATCTCTCAAACAAGCCAGAGTGAAACCAATTTCGATAAAAGCGATTATGTAAGTGTTTTTGCCAATCTGCGTTACGATTCTTTCGATAACAAATACTATCCAAGCGACGGCTTCTATTTTAATACCGATTTTAATTTATACCTCTACTCTTCAGATTTTAATAATAATTTTTCAGAATTTTCAATTTTAAAAGCAGAATTAGGCTATGCCTATGCTTTCTCTCCCAAATTTAGCGCTAGTATTTTTAATGAAGCTGGAGCAAAAATTAACGCAAAAGATAACACCTATTTAGATTTTGTTTTAGGGGGCTATGGCAACAATTTTATTAATAATTTCAAAACCTTTTATGGTTACGATTATTTAGCAATTCCTGGAGACAGTTTTATTAAAGGAACCATAAATCTGGATTACGAGATTTTTAATAAAAACCACATTACTTTAGCTGCCAACTATGCTAATGTAGCAGACGGCTTATTTAGTTCTACAGATATAGACTGGTTCTCTTGGCCAGATTATTCAGGCTATGCAATTGGCTATGGTTTAGAAACCTTTTTAGGCCCAATAGAAGCTAAATATACGTTCTCACCAGAAACAAATGAAAGTTATTGGTTTTTTAATTTAGGTTTTTGGTTTTAAATTTCTTATTTTAAAACCTGCAAAAAATTCACGATATTTGTTACTAATGGATTACCAATGGCAAGACATATTAACGTTCTTAAAATTTCTTATAAAGAGAAATCCAGAGTAATTTAGGCTATCCTTATTTTGCATTTATTACAAGCTTTAAATTTTTTAAGCTTTAATCCTTAAACTCAAAATTAAAAATGCCGTTCTATCATAAATTAGGAAACATACCACATAAAAGGCACACCCAATTCAGGAAAAAAGATGGGTCCTTATATTACGAGCAACTTTTTGGTACCATAGGTTTCGATGGTATGAGTACAAACTCTTACCACGAGCAAAGACCAACACAAGTAAAAGAAATAAAAAAACAATACAGTGTTGCGCCAAAAATTGCAAAGAAAAATCATATTCAGTCCTATCGGTTTAGAGGGTTTCAAGTAGAACCCGAAAACGATTATTTAGAAAGCCGAAAGGCTGTTCTAACCAATAGCGATTGTACTATTATATTATCAGCGCCAAAAAAATCTACAACAGATTATTTTTATAAAAACGCCGATGCAGACGAGATGATTTTCATCCACAAAGGCTCAGGAAAATTACGTACACATTTAGGTAATTTAGACTTTAAATATGGAGATTATTTAATTATACCTCGAGGCATTATCTATAAAATAGACTTCGATACAGAAGATAACAGATTGTTTATAGTAGAATCTCGAAGGCCAATTTATACACCAAAACGTTACAGAAACTGGTTTGGGCAATTATTAGAACATTCACCATATTGCGAGCGGGATTTACGCAGACCTTACGAGCTGGAAACCAATAACGAAAGCGGCGACTTTTTAATGAAAATTAAAAAGCAAGACGAAATTTTCGAAATGGTATATGCCTCCCATCCATTTGATGTTGTAGGTTACGACGGTTACAATTATCCTTATGCATTTTCAATACACGATTTCGAGCCTATAACAGGTCGCGTGCATCAACCACCACCAGTGCATCAAACCTTCGAGACAGATGCCTTTGTAATTTGCAGTTTTGTGCCTCGCTTATACGATTATCATCCACAAAGTATACCAGCACCATACAACCACAGTAACATAGATAGTGATGAGGTGCTGTATTATGTAGATGGCGATTTTATGAGCCGTAACGATATAGACCAAGGACATATTTCGCTGCATCCAGCAGGAATACCACATGGTCCACATCCAGGAACTACAGAGAAAAGTATAGGTAAAACCAAAACCGAAGAACTCGCAGTTATGGTCGATACTTTTAAACCGTTAATGGTTACAGAAGAAGCTATGAAAATAGCAGACGAAGATTATTACAAATCCTGGTTAGAACATTAAAATAATTATCATTCCTGCGAGGGCAGGAATCTATATATAAAACATTATGAATAAAAAAGAAATAGAATCAGTAAACTACGGTTTAGAAAAAATATTCGAAGGCGCACAAGACTTCCTTCCACTTTTAGGAACAGATTATGTAGAATTCTACGTGGGTAACGCCAAGCAAGCAGCACATTTTTATAAAACAGCATTCGGTTTTCAATCGCATGCTTATAGAGGATTAGAAACAGGTTCAAAAGACTCTGTAAGTTATGTATTAACACAAGATAAGATAAAGTTAATGCTAACAACACCGTTAAACAGCAAGTCACCAATAAATGAACATATAGTAAAACATGGCGATGGTGTAAAAATAGTAGCGCTTTGGGTAGAAGATGCCAGAAAAGCGTATGAAGAAACAACCTCAAGAGGAGCAAAATCTTATATGGAGCCAACCGTAGAAAAAGACGAACATGGCAAAGTAGTAAGAGCAGGAATTTACACCTATGGCGAAACGGTACACATGTTTGTAGAACGTAAAAACTATAACGGTGCATTTTTACCAGGATTCCAAAAATGGGAATCAGACTACAATCCACCGACAGCAGGATTAAAATATATTGATCACATGGTAGGTAATGTTGGCTGGAACCAAATGGATGTATGGGTGAAATGGTACGAAGACGTTATGGGCTTTGAAAACTTTTTATCTTTCGACGATAAGCAAATACACACAGAATACTCTGCATTAATGAGTAAAGTAATGTCTAATGGAAATGGACGTATAAAATTTCCAATTAACGAGCCAGCCGAAGGTAAAAAACGTTCTCAAATAGAAGAATATTTAGACTTTTACGAAGGTGCAGGCGTGCAACACATTGCAGTAGCAACAGACGATATTTTAAAAACAGTTTCTCAATTACGAGCAAATGGTGTAGAGTTTTTATCAACACCACCAGACGAATATTATAAATCAGTTCCTGGTAGATTAGAAGAGTTTAGCCACGAATTAAAAGAAGATATCGAAAAACTTAAAGGTTTAGGAATCATGATAGATGCAGATGAAGAAGGCTATTTACTTCAAATTTTTACAAAACCTGTAGAAGACAGACCAACACTATTTTTCGAAATCATTCAAAGAATGGGAGCAAAAGGTTTTGGAGCAGGAAATTTTAAAGCTTTGTTCGAGTCTATTGAGCGCGAGCAAGCTAAACGTGGAACACTGTAATAGTGTTTTGTGTTAAATATACAAAAAATGCCATCAAATTATAAGATGGCATTTTTTTGTTTTATATTTTTGGAATAGTAATTGTAATCTATAGTATCTAAGCAATAAATGCTTAGAATTTAAGTTGATTATAATACTCAAATAACATGAAAAAATTACTACTTATAATACTCGCAATAGTGTCAATAAATACAACATCTGCACAAGATGGCGCGTTTCAGGATGGCGAATGGTTTAAATTTAAAATGAGCTATAGCAATTTCCTTAAAGCAGGTAACGCAACACTTTCTGTAAAAGAAACAGAACTTAATGGGAAGCCTGTGTTTCATGTAGTGGGAAAAGGCTGGACAACAGGCATGATAAAATGGTTTTTTAAAGTAAAAGACCGTTATGAAAGCTACATTGATGTAAACAAAATTATCCCTTATAAGTTTATTAGAGATATTGACGAAGGTGGGCATAAAAAGAACATTGAGATCGATTTTGATCACGATAAAAAAACAGCTTTAGTACATAATAAAAAATACAATACTAAAAAAACCATTGATACAAAACCCAATGTACAAGACATGGTTTCCATGTATTACTACTTAAGGAATAAAATTGACGTTTCTACTTTAAAATCGGGTGATGAAATTAAAACAGATATGTTTTTCGATGAAGAAAACTACGGTTTTAAACTAAAATATTTAGGCGAAGAAACGATTAGTACAGAATTTGGCAAGATAGAAGCTCTTAAATTTAGACCGTACGTAATGGCTGGTCGTGTGTTTAAAGAAGAAGAAAGTTTAACACTTTGGGTTTCAAAAGACAAAAATAAAGTACCTTTACGTATTAAAGCAGACTTGGCTGTTGGCTCTTTAAGAGCAGATTTAGAAGCCTTTAAGGGTCTTAAACATCCTTTTAAAATTGTAGTTGATAATTAAATGAGTACAGACAAAAAAATAACCGACCAACTCACCGATAAATACAAAGCATTAGGCCAGAATGTAAACACACATTTAGATGGCTTGTTACATAGTAAACCCATAGATTATTGGGATTACATCCAAACAGATGCACTTTTAAACTTACAAGTGCAACGTACCACGCTACCAGACGAAATGGTATTTCTTATGTACCATCAAGTAAATGAGCTATTATTTAAAATGATACTTTGGGAAATTGATCAAGTGGCTAAAAAAGAAAATATTACAGCTGCTTTTTTCGAAACTAAAATAATGCGCATTAGTCGTTATTTCGATGTCCTAACCTCATCCTTTACAGTAATGAAAGACGGTATGGATGTGGAACAATACAACAAGTTTAGAAACACATTAACACCAGCAAGTGGTTTTCAAAGTGCGCAGTATAGAAAAATAGAATTCGCCTCTACCGAATTAATTAATTTAATAGATAATCGCTTTAGAGAAACTATAGACAGAAACACACCTTTTGAGCATGCTTTCGAGCATTTATATTGGCAGGCAGCAGGAAAAGACTATAAAACAGGTAAAAAATCTTATACATTAACAGTTTTCGAAGAGAAATACAAGGACGAATTTATTAGATTTGTGGAATTCTATAACACACACAACTTGTGGAGTATTTTTAAAAAATTGCCACAAACGGTTAAAGAAGACGAAGATTTAATTAAGGCAATGCGTCATTACGACTACACAGTAAATATTACTTGGGTAATGGCACATTATAACACAGCAAATCACTACCTAAATATTGGTGGTAAAACAGCAGAAGCAACAGGAGGAAGCGAATGGGTAAAATATATGCATCCAAAATATCAAAGACGAATATTTTTTCCAGATTTATGGAGCCAACAAGAATTAGACGATTGGGGGAAAAATTTGTAATACTTTTAGTTTGCTTTATTTCAGTATTAGGCTGTAAAAAAGATATTGAGGTCACTAACGACCTTGATACTGTTTTAGTCGATGAACCCGAAGAAATCTACGAATTCGGTTTTAACTTAAACGAATTTATTGTTAAAAAAGACACCATTAAAAGCGGTGATACTTTTGGCGATATTCTTGAAAAAAATAACATTAGCTACCCGAAAATTTTTCAAATAGCAGAAGCCTCTAAAGACAGTTTCGATATTAGAAGACTACAAGTAGGAAAACCATATACTTTACTGTGTACTAACGATTCGCTTCAAAGTCCAAAATGCTTTATATACCAGCCAACCAAAGAACGCTATGTGGTAATAGATTTTCAGGATTCTATAAAAACCTACACTAGTTATAAACCTATTAAATACGTAGAGAAAACAGCTTCTGGAGTGATAACTTCCAATATTTCTAACGCCATGGACGAGCAAGGCAAACCATTTATGTTAGCCTTAAAGATGAGTGATATTTACGCTTGGACTATCGACTTTTCAAGACTTCAAAAAAACGATAAATTTAAAGTTATTTATACCGAAAAATATATAGACGATTCTATTTATGCTGGTATTCACGATATAAAAGCAGCTTATTTTGAACATAATAAAGAACCTTTCTATGCTTTCGATTTTGAAACCGATTCTGTTTTAGGCATACGAGATTATTTTAATGATGAAGCTAAAAATTTACGTCGTGCGTTTTTAAAATCGCCTGTTAGTTTTAGTCGTATTTCCTCCCGTTATAATTTAAAAAGACGAATAGCTTTGTATGGTAACCGTGTAAGGCCACACAAAGGAACAGATTTTGCCGCTAAACAAGGTACACCAATTATGTCAACCGCAAACGGAACGGTTATAGAATCTGCAAGACGAGGCGGTAATGGCAATTATGTAAAAGTGAAGCACAACGCCACTTATACAACCCAATACCTGCACATGAAAACCCGTAAAGCCAAAGTTGGAGATTTTGTAAAACAAGGCGAAGTTATTGGTTACGTTGGCATGACAGGTAATACTTCTGGTCCTCATGTGTGTTATCGCTTCTGGAAAAATGGGAAACAGGTAGATCCATTTAAAGAAAAATTACCAGAGGCAAAACCCATATCAGATAGTTTAAAAATTAAATTTTTAGAGCATATAAAACCGCTTAAAGCGAAATTAGATAACGATATCGAATATCCAGTAGAATCTAACGAAATTGACCTGTTAAGCATGAATCTACAAGATTCTAAAACAAGCATTAAAACCAATGGCCTTACCTTCAATAAACCCAACTAAAACCAAAGCCTGGAAAGCATTAGAAGCACATTTTTTAGGCGCAAAAGATCTTGAAATGAAAGCGTTGTTTGCTCAGGATAAAAACAGAGCAAATCAATTTAGTATTAATTGGGACGATTTTTACGTCGATTTTTCTAAAAACCGTATTACTAAAGACACTTTAAATCTGCTTTTAGAATTAGCTAAAGAGGTAAACTTAAAAGAAGCCATTGATGCTTATTTTAAAGGAGAAACTATAAACAAAACCGAAGGACGAGCCGTTTTACACACTGCCTTAAGAGGTGAACAAACAGATACTGTTTTAGTAGATGGCAAAAACGTAATGCCTGACATTTTTGAGGTGAAAGCAAAGATAGAGGCCTTTACAGAAAGCGTTATTAGCGAAAAAAGAAAAGGTTACACAAATAAAGTATTTACAGATGTCGTGAACATAGGTATTGGCGGAAGTGATTTAGGTCCAGCAATGGTTGTAGATTCGCTTCAGTATTATAAAAATAATTTAACTACTCATTTTGTAAGCAATGTAGATGGCGATCATGTAAGTGAGGTTATCACAAAATTAAATCCGGAAACAACACTATTTGTAATTGTCTCTAAAACATTTACAACCCAAGAAACATTATCTAACGCTAACACCATTAAAACTTGGTTTCTTAAGCATGGTAAACAAGAGGATGTCGCCAAACACTTTGTGGCTGTCTCTACAAATATCGAAAAAGTAAAGGCCTTTGGAATAGACGAAGACAACATATTTCCTATGTGGAATTGGGTTGGCGGTCGTTTTTCTTTATGGAGTGCAGTAGGTTTAACCATAAGTTTAGCAGTTGGTTTCGATAATTTCAACAAACTTTTAAAAGGAGCTAATGCAATGGATCTTCATTTTAAAAATGAAGCCTTCGAGAATAATATTCCTGTTGTATTAGCGCTATTAAGCGTTTGGTACAACAACTTTTTTAAAGCTGAAAGTGAAGCTGTAATTGCTTATTCGCAATACCTTAATCAATTTGCAACCTATTTGCAACAAGGCATTATGGAAAGTAATGGAAAAAGTATAGATAGAAATGGCCATCGTGTAGATTACCAAACTGGCACATTAATTTGGGGAGAACCAGGTACAAATTCGCAGCATGCATTTTTTCAACTTATTCATCAGGGCACGAAATTAATTCCTGCAGATTTTATAGGTTTTGCTCAAAGTCTTCATGGTAACATAGATCATCAGGAGAAATTAATTTCAAATTATATCGCACAAACTGAGGCTTTATTAAACGGAAAGTCTAAAGATGAAGTGATAAACGAATTAAAAAAACAAAATCTTTCAAATGAAGAAATAGAAAAACTTACTCCGTTTAAAGTGTTTGAAGGCAATAAACCCACCAATTCTATTTTTATTAAGAAGCTCACTCCAGAGAGTTTAGGAAAGCTTATTGCTATGTACGAACATAAGATATTTGTACAAGGAGTAATCTGGAATATCTATAGCTACGACCAATTTGGTGTAGAATTAGGTAAGCAATTGGCCAATACTATTTTAAAAGACATACATGAGGAAACGTCTGTAAACCATGATAGTTCCACCCAAGGCCTCTTAGCATTTTTTATTAAGTTCAGGTAATTATTGTTAAAAAATTTGTTAATAGGTTATTTGCAAATATCTAAATTTCAATAGTTTAAATAGTATCTTCATAATGTAAAAATATGTTAACATTAAGTTAATGTACAAGGCATAATTATACGTATTTTTGCAAAAAATTTAAACAAATTAACTTTAAATCAACACAATGAAAAACACAATTAAAATGTTGTTTTTTGCAGCTGCTATTTTCTGTTCTGCAATCACAATGGCTCAAAGTACAGTTACAGGAACTGTATTAGATTCAGAAATTAATGGACCCTTACCAGGCGCAAACGTTTTGGAAAAAGGAACAACAAATGGAACTTCTACAGATTTTAATGGAAATTTTTCATTACAAACACTATCAGATTCTGGACAAATAGTAATCACTTTTGTGGGTTACGAATCTATAACTTTACCTTTTAAAGGAAGTGTTGATCTTGGATCAATATCTTTAGCATCAGACAACTCTTTAGAAGAAGTAGTAATTATAGGTACAGGAGTTATTGATTTAGCCGGATCGAGAGAAACTCCGGTTGCTGTTTCTACAATTAGAGGTAAAGACATTCAACTAAAAGCTTCGGGTAATGTTGAATTTGGTGAGGCAATGAAAAACACACCTTCAGTATATGTTTCAAGTCAAGCAGGAGGATTTGGTGATAGCCAGATTTTCTTACGTGGGTTTGACCAGATAAATACAGCTTATTTATTAAACGGACAGCCAATTAATGGTATGGAAGACGGTAGAATGTATTGGTCTAACTGGTCTGGAATGAGTGATGTAGCAAATGCGGTGCAGGTACAACGTGGTCTGGGTTCTTCAAAATTAGCAATTTCATCGGTTGGTGGAACGGTTAACATTGTTTCAAAAACGACAGACAAGAGAAAAGGTGGTTTTGTAAGATTATTAGGAGGTAATGACTCCTACGGAAAAGCTACTGTTGCATACAACTCAGGAATACAAGAAAGTGGTTGGGCTTATTCGGTATTGTTAGATCATTGGCAAGCACATAGAAAGTATTCAATAGGAACTGCTGGACAAGGACAAAATTATTTATTCTCTGTTGGTTATAAACCAAATGAAAAGAACACGTTCAATTTCTTATTAACAGGAGCACCACAATGGCATGACCAAAATTTCTCAGAAGACTTAGAGTTTTATGAGCAATATGGTGAGAAAGCCAACGATAATTCTGGTTTTTTAAATGGAGAGCGTTTTACAGAAAGACGTAATTACTACCATAAACCAGTAGCAAACTTAAACTGGGATTTAAACCTTAATGAAGGATTAGATTTATCAACCGTGTTATATGCCTCGTGGGGACGTGGTGGTGGAACAGGAAATGTGGGTAACGGAAGAGTAAGATATTCTGATGTTGGCATAACAGGTCCAAATGAAAGAGAAATTAATTTTGATCAAATTGTACTAAACAACATAGCAACAGCAGATGCTAACGGTAACGGTAATTTTGGAGATTCTTACCTAAGAAGATCATCTGTTAACAACCACAATTGGTATGGATTACTATCTAATTTAAACATTGAAAAAAGCGAAAATTGGTCGTTTAATGTAGGTCTAGATGCCAGAACATACAGAGGTGATCACTTTAGACAATTGGAAAATTTATTAGGCTTAAATGGCTATAACGATAATTTTAGAACCGATAGACCAAGTGACTACGTTATATCTGAAACTTTCGAAGCAAATCCATGGTCGGCATTATTTAACTATGCAGATGATGACCAAAGATACGATTACAACTATTCTGAAGATATTAGATATATTGGTGGATTTGGACAAGCAGAATACAAACAAGATTCATTTTCTGCATTTATTCAGGCTGCTGTTTCAACACAGTCTTACCAAAGAGAAGGTAGATTTTCTGGACGAGGTGAAGGTTTAGGAAAATCTGATAAAGTATCTAAAGGAGGCTATAATGTTAAAGGTGGTGCAGCTTATAAATTAAATGATAATCATTCAGTTTTTGCCAATGCAGGTACTTATTCGCGCCAACCATTTTTAGATAATATATTTTCTGATATTAGATACTCTAACAATATCGTTGAGCCAGACGTAGATAATGAAGAAATAACAGGTTTCGAAGGTGGATACCGTTTTAAAAACAACGTATTTCGTTTTAATTTAGATATTTACAACACCACTTGGGGAAATAGGTTTTTGTCAATAAACGGCCCACAACAACCAGGAGCAGATAATGTATTAGGCACAAGCGATGATGAAACTTCAACGTACAGGTTAACAGATGTTACACAAGTGCATAATGGTATTGAATTCGATATGGAATACAGAGGATTTGGATCTAAGTTTAATATTAAAGCCTATGGTTCTTTAGGAAACTGGAAGTACGAAGGTAATACGCCATTTACATTACAAAATAATGAAACAGGAAACTTTATTACAACAGATGGAGATGTTAACCTAACTAATGTAAAAGTTGGTAATGCACCGCAAACCTCATTTGGTCTTGGCTTAAGAAGCGAATTATTTAAAGGTTTATCTGCAGATATAGATTATAATATTTATACAGATTTATATGAATTTGTTGATCCAGCAGATGTTGCTGCAGATGCTTTAGCAGGTAGAACTTATAGTTCTATTAGGTTACCAGCTTACACATTGGCAGACGCAGGTGTAACATATAATTTTGATTTAGGAGCAAATAAAATGACTTTTAGAGCAAACGTTTATAATCTTTTTAACGAAGCATATATTAACCAAAGAGATGCATTTGGTTATTACTTAGGAATTGGAAGAACATTTAATGCGAGTATGCGTTACAACTTTTAAATTCTAATTTTTAATACATTTAAAACCGCTTCATTATGAAGCGGTTTTTTTATGCCTTATTTATTACTACATTTGTTAAAACAACTAAAAAAACAGTTATTATGATTAGAATGTTGCACTCTTATTGGGCTTACCTTGTTTTATTAATGATGGTAATTGCTGCAGTTAATGCACTTGTTAAATATTTTGGAAAAAAAGAATACGAAGCAAAAGACTTTCGTATTGCGTTATTTACGTTAATTGTTTCGCACATTCAATTTCTTATAGGAATAATACTATGGTTTACACAAGATTATTTTGGAGAAAACACCATGAAAGAAGTAATGGGTAATGCTGCTTTAAGATCTAATGCAGTAGAGCATCCCATTGCAATGCTTTTAGCCGTGGTTTTTATTACCATAGGCTATTCTAAACATAAAAAGAAATTAACCTCTGCAGGGAAATTAAAACCTTTAGCTATATTTTATACCTTAGCCTTACTTTTAGTCTTGGCAAAAATTCCGTGGAATTTATGGTTTACCATGTAATAAAATAAAAAAATGCCAGCATATTATATGCTGGCATTTTTTTATTTTATGATGTGTTATTTATTACTGTTGCATATTCTTTGCTTCAATACTTAAAGTAGCGTGTGGCACGAGTTCCAAACGTTTTGGGTTAATTAGCTTACCAGTAACACGGCAAACACCATACGTTTTGTTTTCTACTCTAATTAGAGCATTTTTAAGATCGCGAATAAACTTCTCTTGCCTGATTGCCAATTGTGAGTTAGACTCTTTACTCATAACAGCACTACCTTCGTCAAATGCCTTAAACTGAGGAGACGTATCTTCCGTACCATTATTATGGTCATTCATGTAGGCACTTTTTATTAGCTCTAAATCGTGTTTAGCGTGCTCTATTTTTTCTAAGATAATAGCTTTAAATCCTGCTAATTCTTTATCTGAATATCTTACTGTATTTTCTGATGCCATAATATTAATTTTTTGTGATAAATAATTTTGTATTTATTGAGTCGAATGCAATATCTATACCGTTATTTACCTGTTCAACAATCTCAAGGTTATCTGTTAATGTTTCGGCCTTGATGTATTCTAAATTTGTTTTAACTGCTTTAGTGATTTGATCGTTTTTTTGGAGCGCTACAGAAATTCTATCTGTAACTTCAAAACCAGAATCTTTACGTAAATTTTGAATACGGTTCACGAGCTCACGAGCAATCCCTTCTTCACGTAATTCTTCAGAAATAGTTACATCTAAAGCTACTGTAATAGCTCCTTCGTTAGCTACAAGCCATCCTTCGATGTCTTGAGAAGTAATATCAACGTCACTGCGTTCTAATGTAATAATTTTTCCATTACACTCGACATCAATAGTACCATTTTGTTCAATATTTTTTATATCTTCTGAAGTGAATTGCATTATCTTACTGGCAATCAGCTTCATATCTTTTCCAAAACGAGGTCCTAATGCTTTAAAGTTAGGTTTTACCTGTTTTACCAAAATATCTGAAGCATCTTCTAAAAGCTCAATTTCTTTGACGTTTACTTCACTTTTAATTAAATCTGCCACAGCATTAATTTCATTCTTTTGTTCTATAGAATCTATAGGAATCATTATTTTCTGTAACGGTTGACGCACTTTTATCTTTTCTTTTGCTCTTAATGACAATACTAAAGACGATATCGTTTGTGCACTTTCCATTTTTCGTTCTAAAGACTTATCTACATAGCTTGACTCAAAAGTCGGAAATTCAGCTAAGTGTACGCTTTCAAAAGCTTCTTTATTGGTAACCGAATTTAAGTCTAAATACAACTTATCCATAAAGAAAGGTGCAATTGGCGCACCAAGCTTAGCAATGGTTACCATACAAGTATATAGGGTTTGGTAAGCCGAAATTTTATCTTGCTGGTAATCGCCTTTCCAGAAACGCCTTCTGCTTAAACGTACATACCAGTTGCTTAAATAATCTTGTGTAAAATTAGAAATTACTCGTGCCGCTTTAGTTGGCTCGTATGCGGCGTAAAACGCGTCTACTTTTTCAATTAATGTGTGTAATTCTGATAAAATCCAACGGTCTAATTCTGGTCTTTCTGCTAAAGGTATATTTGCTTCAGTGTACGCAAATTTGTCAATATTAGTATATAAACTGAAAAATGAATAGGTGTTATAAAGTGTTCCGAAGAACTTGCGCTTTACCTCTTCTATTCCTTCTAAATCGAATTTTAAATTATCCCAAGGATTTGCATTCGATATCATATACCAACGTGTAGCATCTGCTCCGTAAGTATCTAAGGTCTCAAACGGATCTGTAGCGTTACCTAAACGCTTAGACATTTTTTGACCGTTTTTATCTAACACTAATCCATTGGACACAACATTTTTATAGGCTACAGAATCGAAAACCATAGTTGCAATGGCGTGCATAGTATAGAACCAACCTCGTGTTTGGTCTACACCTTCGGCGATAAAATCGGCTGGAAATGCTTTGTTTTCGTCGATTTTTTCTTTGTTTTCAAAAGGATAATGCCATTGTGCGTAAGGCATAGAACCAGAATCGAACCACACATCTATAAGGTCTGCTTCACGACGCATTGGTTGTCCGCTTGCAGAAACTAAAACGATGTCGTCTACAATATTTTTATGTAAATCTATTTTAGCATAGTTTTCTTCGGAATTGTTTCCTACTTCAAAACTTTGAAAGATATCAGCTTTCATAATACCTGCCTCAACGGCACGTTGCATTTCATTTTTAAGCTCTTCAACAGAGCCTATGCAAATTTCCTCTTTACCATCTTCGGTTCTCCAAATAGGTAATGGAATTCCCCAATAACGCGAACGCGATAAATTCCAATCATTAGCATTAGCTAACCAGTTACCAAAACGACCAGTTCCCGTAGATTTTGGTTTCCAATTAATGGTGTCATTCAACTCGAACATTCTGTCTTTAACATCTGTTACTTTAATGAACCAAGAATCTAGTGGGTAATATAATATTGGTTTATCTGTACGCCAACAATTAGGATAGCTGTGTTTATATTTTTCAACCTTAAAGGCCTTGTTTTCTTCTTTTAATTTTATGGCTAACTCCACGTCTATTGAACGTTCTGGCGCTTCACCATCATTGTAATATTCGTTTTTAACGTACTTACCACCAAATTCTTTCATCTCTGGTCTAAAACGGCCTTGTAAATCTACAAGCGGTACTAAATTGTCGTTTTCATCTTTTACTAAAAGTGGTGGTATTTCTGGTACTGCTTGCTTTGCAACTAAAGCATCGTCTGCTCCAAACGTTGGTGCTGTGTGTACTATTCCGGTACCATCCTCAGTTGTAACAAAATCTCCAGAAATAACTCTAAATGCATTTTCTGGATTATCGTTTGGTAAGGCATATGGTAATAATTGTTCGTATTTTATACCTACTAAATCTTTTCCTTTAAATTCTTTTACCACATAAAAAGGAATCTTCTTATCACCATCTTTATAGTCTAAAAGAGCAGATTTTTCTTCAACCTTTTTAAATTTCCCATCAAATTGTTTTGCAACCAATGGCTTAGCGCAAATAACATTCATTGGTTTAAATGTATATTGATTGTATGTTTCAACTAAAACATAATCAATTTTAGGTCCAACAGTTAATGCTGTGTTACTTGGTAACGTCCAGGGAGTGGTTGTCCAAGCTAAGAAATAAATATCACCTTCGTTTTGTAAAAAGTCTGGTAATGTATTTTCTAAAGCTTTAAATTGGGCTACAACGGTTGTGTCTGTAACGTCTTGATATGTTCCTGGTTGGTTAAGTTCGTGCGAACTTAAACCAGTACCTGCTTTTGGTGAATAAGGCTGGATGGTGTAGCCTTTATACATTAAGTTTTTGGTGTATATTTCTTTTAAAAGCCACCAAACGCTTTCCATATATTTTGGCTCGTAAGTTATATAAGGATCGTCCATATCTACCCAATAACCCATTTTTTGAGTAAGGTTGTTCCAGATGTCTGTATAGCGCATAACTGCTTTACGGCAAGCTGCGTTGTAATCTTCTACAGAAATGGTTTTACCAATATCTTCCTTGGTAATACCTAATTCTTTTTCTACACCAAGTTCTATAGGTAATCCATGTGTATCCCAACCCGCTTTACGCTTAACCTGGTAACCTTTCATGGTTTTATAACGTGGAAAAATATCTTTTATCGCACGTGCTAAAACATGGTGTACTCCTGGTAAACCATTGGCACTTGGAGGACCTTCGAAAAACACATAAGGTTCTGCGTTATTACGTGTGGTCACACTTTTTTCGAAGATATTATTTTCTTCCCAATACTTTAGAATTTCTTCTGCTACGTTTGGTAAGTTAAGTCCTTTATATTCAGGGAATCCTGTGCTCATTTTGTCTAAATTCTTATAAGAAATGCGAAATTAAGGAATTCTACTGAAAAGACTATTTTTAAGTACAAAAAAAAGCTTCAGTATAAAACTGAAGCTTTAAAAATAGTTGATAAATGCACATTTACTCGACTATTATTTTTTTATCGATTATTCTGTTATCCATGGTTTTAACACTCACAATATACAACCCAGTACTTAAGTTAGAAATTGAGATTCCATTATCTAAAGCATCAGATTTTATATTCTGTTTAGTAAAAACAGATTGCCCTAAAGTATTATAGAGTGTTATTTGCTTGGCATCGCTTTTTAAACCCTTTACAACTAATGTTTCCTGACTGTTATTGTAAAAAATAACAGTGTTATCTGCGGAATTAAACTCCTCTGTGCTTAAAGCCTGGTTTGGGCTAAACACCACATCAAAACGATCGTTAAACGTCCCAGCAGCTGATGTAAAGCCGTAACCCTGCTCATTCCTTAAATCGAAATACAAATTAAGTAGGTTATCTCTTAAATAGAGATCCTGATTCGGGTCTATGTTAGCTATTTCCACGCTTTTAATAGTATAGGTTTCTGTACCAGTTGCTGTAAAAGTTAAGTCTACCACTTTATCGTCTGTAATAGGCGCTAAGGCTTGAATAACATATTGATCTCCATTTAATAAACTCCCTAAGTCATTACTTAATGGCGTGGTAATATAACCACCATCGAAACCGTATTCTCTGCCATTGTCTGTAAAAGCATCATCAAAGCCTAAAACCATAGTACGACTTGAGGTGTCTGACATAGACAGTTCTAACCTTAATAATTGATAGTTA
>NZ_JBSHNQ010000055.1:0-216 GCF_053604665.1 Lacinutrix chionoecetis | reverse complement strand
GTTTCATCTACTGTCCAGGTTCCTTCGCCTGGTACTACTAACTCATCGTTATCGCCATCGCCATCGGTATCTGTAGCGGCCGGATCGGTAAACGATACGGTTGCTGGATCGATTGCGCCATCTGGATCTGAATCGGCTCCGTTTCCATTGTCTGCGGTTACATCTACTGTGGCTGGTGTATTGGTTGGTAAACCAGCTACATCATCGTCTTCTGCG
>NZ_JBSHNQ010000054.1:0-220 GCF_053604665.1 Lacinutrix chionoecetis | reverse complement strand
AAAATGCCTGAACTCTCGTTCAGGCATTTTATTATTTACAAACAGTTGTTTTTTATTTTAGCGTTTAAGCGTAAAATGCGCACGAACCGATTTCTTTTGGTCTGTGCCTGGTTCTCTGTATTCTACAGTAAACCAGTAATCGCTTGTTGGCATTGGGTTACCGTTGTAAGTCCCATCCCATCCTGCGCCTGTTGGGCTAAGTTGTTTTAACAGTTTTCCA
>NZ_JBSHNQ010000053.1:0-63503 GCF_053604665.1 Lacinutrix chionoecetis | reverse complement strand
CTCAACTACCAGGTCTAATGTGATTGTATTGTAACAGCTGGTGTTGGTATTGAGCACACCTGCCACTATGGTTTGCGGGTTACTTATATTAGTGTAGGTATTTGGTAATGGGTTGGTTTGAGCGTCTGCATCTGCCTGATTGAGGTAATACGTAACGCTATAGGCTGGATTGCTGCCTGTTATTTCGTTGTTTTTTATCGTTAAATCGATGGCTGTAAAACCGTCTGGTGTGCCGTCGTCGCAAACTTCTAATGGTGTGGGTGCGATGAGGGTTGGGAGTGGGTATGCAGTTACTGTTACCGTGCTTGTTGCCGGACAGATGCCACTAGTTAAATAATCTACAGTATAGCTTGCTTCTGGAGTTCCTCCTGTAATCGTTCCTGTTGCTGGGTCTATAGTTGCCGCATCTGTTGGTGCTGTATTAAATGAGAAGGTTCCACCTGGTGTTGCTACGGTATCTACAACGGCTCCGTCGCAGGTTGGTGTGTAAGTGAAAGTTGCATCAGATTCAGTAATGGTAATGGTTTCACTAATATCTAAGGTGTTGCTACAACCTGTAATGTTAGCAGTATATTCAACACCATCAATCCAAGTCTGACCAGAAGTTCTTGTAAACGTTAAAGTGTTGGTGGTCGTTCCTGTTACAAAATTTGTGTATTGTAACACATCAAGTGTTCCAGTATCTATAGTTATGGTATTAGTACCGTCACTCACATCGATAGCTGCCGCATTGTTACTTTTTGCAGAACTTATAGTGACATTTGTACCTGCCGGAATTGTATCATCAAGAGTTAAAACTAAAGTGGTGTTTATCGCAGAAATCCTTGCGCAATTTACTCCTGATGCAGCAGTTCCAATAGGGTCGATTGGTCCAGTAGCATTAGCAGGATTAAAGCCTCCCGAGCCACTTAAACCATTACCTGTTACTATGGTATTTGGTGTGGCAATATTGTTAAGATTTATGGTTTGATCTACAGTAACAGAGGGAACGTTAACTGTTCCATTTCCTGAGGCATCCAAAGTAATAGTTTGGTTGGCACCAGAATTAATAGTATACGTTATTATTGCATCAGGATCTGCGGCAATGTCAAATTCTGCATTGTCTCCATTACAAATTGGATTTGTTACAGCAACTACACTTGCTGTTAGGTTTGATAATATCATTATATCAAATGATTCTGAAATAATATCACCACAGGCATCTGTAATGTTAACGGTATACGTTGTATCTACAGTTGGAGAAAATGTAGGGTTTGGTATAGTAACATCACTTATGTCTGTAGCAGGTGACCATAAATAATTTGTTGCACCATCATATGTAGCATCAATATTAGTGACACTATTTCCTGAACAAATTTGTTGATCTTGAAGTGTTATACTATCACTAAAAGATAAATATTTAAAGCATATTTGCTGAAGATTATTAGCACCTCCAGTTGAGCCAACGAATCCAAAATAATTAATTGTGTTACCACCAAATATATTATTTACCAGATCTCCAGTATAGGAAATTCTTTCATCACAATCGAAAACCACTGAAAATGTTTGAGTAGCAGCTCTCCATGAAACTTTAACTTCATGAAAATTTCCATCTTCTGTATTACCAGAAGTTGCCGACATCTGGACTGGACCAGCTAAGTTGTTAGCGGTGTTATGGTTAACATCTCCATTAGAAATTAATGAAATATGATCTTGAAAAAGGTCACCATTCATGGCGTTATTCCACGTATCGAATTCTACTGAAATAGAATTGTTTATCCCGTCATAACCAACGCCTCCACCTCCAATGCCAAGTTCTGCAGTTGGTGTTGTTTTAATAACGAAATTTATACCATCTGCTCCATTTGCATCGTTACTCCCAAAATTAGCATCAAAAAATATATCAAAATCTGCAGAAAAATCTAATGAGTTTCCAAACCAAACGCCTCCTAATTGCGAATTAGTGGCATCTGTTATTTGATAACAGTCATTTCCAAGAGATATAGCATCTCCAATAAACGTAGGTGCTAACTGTGCTTGACTCCTTAGCGAAAAGAGTAGCGTAATAATTATTATGAAACAAAGTTTTGGGTTTAGTTTAGTAGTCATAATTTCTCCAATGCTTTTCAATAAGCGTCTAATGTAATTTAAATACCACAGACATGAAAACCATATGGCGATTTTTGACGATTTTTAAACCTTAAAATCCGGCAGCCGCATCATCGCCTCGAGAATCTGCACCACCTTCTAGCGTTCCATCTGGCAATACTACAATGCCATCTACAATACCGATTACAGGTGAGCGCTCTTCGTTAATTATATATCCTTTTTCTTCTAAAGTTTTTATGGTTTCTTTGTTGAATCTATTAGGTTCCATTCTAATTTCATCTGGTAGCCATTGATGATGGAAGCGAGGAGCTTCAACGGCTTCTTGCATAGTCATATTAAATTCGTGTACATTTAAAATAGTTTGTAAAACCGAAGTGATAATTGTCGATCCACCAGGCGTTCCAACACTCATTAATAATTTGCCGTTTTTTTCAACAATAGTTGGCGTCATAGAACTTAGCATACGTTTTTCTGGAAGAATTGCGTTAGCTTCGGCACCAATTAAACCGTACACATTTGGCACGCCAGGCTTGCTTGAAAAATCGTCCATTTCATTGTTTAAAAAGAAACCTAATTCTTCACAATATAATTTAGAGCCATATCCAGAATTTAAAGTGGTGGTTACTGAAACAGCGTTTCCAAATTGATCGATAATAGAGTAGTGCGTGGTTTCATCACTTTCAATAATATCCACAGAACCATGAGAAACTAGGGTTGAAGGTGTTGCTTTTTCAAATGAAAAATCGGTCATTCTATTTTTTAAATATACATCACTAATAAGCTTATCTTGAGGGACTTCAGCAAAATCAGGATCGCCTAAATAGTAACTTCTGTCTGCATAGGCACGACGTTCAGCTTCAGCCAAAACCTGAATGGTTTTTACAGAGTTGTGTCCAAATTCATCTAAATCGAACGCTTCTACAGATTTTAATATTTGTGCCATTGCTACGCCACCACTGGAAGGTGGAGACATAGAAATAATGCGTAGATCGTCGTAATCGAAAGTAATTGGTTTACGCCATTTTGGATGGTAGTTTTTTAAATCTTCTTCGGTAATAATACCTCCATTTTCCTGAATAAATTGAGCTAATTTTGTTGCTGTATTGCCTTTGTAAAATTCATCGGCTCCATTTTTCATAATAGCTATAAGTGTATTTGCTAAATTGTTTTGTACAATGGTATCGTTCGTTTTCCAATGTTTGGCAAACAAAATAGTGTCCCTGTTGGTTTTTAAAAAATCTGAACGTTTTTCATTGAAGCGGTATTCTTGTTTTGCCGTTACAATAATCCCTTTTTTTGCCAATGCAATAACAGGTTGCATGATGGTTTCTATAGGTAAAGAACCAAATTTTTTATGCACTTCAAAAACACCAGCAACAGTTCCAGGCACGCCAACGGCCATGGCGCCACGCGTACTAAGATCAGGAATAACGTTGCCAATAGAATCTAAATACATATCTTTAGTTGCTGCCAGAGGTGCTTTTTCTCTATAATCAATAGCTCCAATCTCTCCATTGTTCAACCTATAAACCATAAAACCACCACCACCAAGATTTCCAGCATAAGGATAGGCAACTGCTAAAGCCAAATCGGTTGCTACCATAGCATCGAAGGCGTTTCCGCCTTGTTCTAAAATTTGTTTCCCAATATTTGATGCTTCAATTCTAGCTGATACAACCATCGCTTTTTGTGTAATTAAACCACGAATGGGTTCTTTTTTCTTGCAGGAGAAGCAAATGAATGTTATGATTAAGAAAAGATTAAAAAATTTTAATTTCATAGTATAATTTCTTTTAAATAAAGTGATTACCACGCTTTTTTCTATTGAAAAAGCTCGCAATAACAGCCGGTTTTTCTATTTTTATCCACTATCTATTTTCTATTTCTTTCAATTTTTTAGATGAAAAGTGAATTAATTCATCAAAAAAACGAGTGAATTCATCTTCAAATTCATTATAAAATTCTTGTAATTCGTTTACTGCTAAGTTCATTTGCGAACGGTTTTCTGTTCTTCGATTCATGCCTTCTAAAACCTTGGTAATACCTTGAATAGAAGCATAACTTAACAGCCAGTTATCGGCAATCATGTAAGGCATCATTTTTTTTATTCTTGCAGGTAAAATTTCAAAATTATCTTGTAAGCTGTCGTAGAAATTATCGATATATTCTGCTAAAGGCACATTAGAATAATTACTCCAGTTTTTAGCAAGAAAATGATCGTACAAAATATCGACAATCACGCCAGAGTAATGACCGTAGTTTTTGTGAAGCCTTTTTGTACTTTCTCTAACCGTTTTATGAGCATCTGTAAACGTATCGATTTGACGATGCAGTAAAATACCTGTTTGAACCTGCTTAGGATATTTTAAATATTTTTTTCCGCGAATGCCATCCGCAATAAAATTACCAATAGTTATAGCTTCGTTGTCACCTGAAAGATAAATGTGTGCGAGAAAATTCATAGGTCGAATTTACAAATTCAGAATTGATAAATCCGCTTTTGAAATAGTATATTTGCACTTCAATTTTAAAATTTTCTTTTCATGACACTTATAAAATCAATTTCAGGAATTCGAGGTACCATTGGCGGAAACGTTGGTGATAATTTAACACCAATTGATGCTGTAAAATTTGCATCGGCTTATGGTACGTGGTTAAAGAGCCAGCGCGACAAACAGGATTATCGCGTTGTGGTAGGAAGAGATGCGCGGATTTCGGGAGAAATGATTCAGAATTTAGTGATGAATACGTTAGTGGGATTAGGAATTCATGTTATAGACTTGGGTTTATCTACAACACCAACCGTAGAAATTGCTGTGCCAATGGAACATGCCGATGGAGGTATTATTTTAACTGCAAGTCATAACCCAAAACAATGGAACGCGTTAAAATTGCTTAATGCTAAGGGTGAGTTTTTAGATGCTACAGAAGGCGCTAAAATTTTAGAGATAGCAGAAAGTGATACTATGCAATTTGCTGAAGTTGATGATTTAGGTAAAATAACAAAAAATCAAGCCTATATAGATTTGCATATAGACGAAGTATTAGCTTTAGAATATGTTGATAAAAAAGCTATTGAAAACGCTAATTTTAAAGTGGTTGTAGATGGTGTAAATTCTACAGGTGGTATTGCCATTCCTTTATTATTAGAACGTCTAGGAGTTGAAGCAGTAAAATTATATTGTGAGCCAAATGGACATTTTCCACATAATCCAGAACCATTAAAAGAACATTTAACAGATTTATCTGCCGAGGTAAAGAAACACAATGCCGATTTTGGCATTGTAGTAGATCCAGATGTGGATCGCTTGGCTTTCATGGACGAAAATGGTGAGATGTTTGGCGAAGAATATACTTTAGTCGCCTGTGCTGATTATGTGTTAAGCAGAAACCCTGGTAATACTGTTAGTAATATGAGTTCGACAAGAGCTTTAAGGGATATCACTGAAAAACATGGTGGAACGTATGAAGCAAGTGCAGTAGGAGAGGTAAATGTTGTTGCTTTAATGAAGAAAAACAACGCAGTAATTGGAGGCGAAGGCAATGGCGGAATAATTTATCCAGCCTCGCATTATGGACGAGATGCTTTAGTTGGTGTGACTTTATTTTTATCGCTTTTGGCAGAAAAACAAATGACTGTTAGTGAATTACGTAAGACCTACACAAGTTATTTTATGAGCAAAAAGAAAATTGCTTTAACACCACAAATTGATGTTGATGCTATTTTAAGCCAAATGGCAGCCAAGTATGAAAACGAAAACATTAATACGGTAGATGGTGTTAAAATAGACTTTGCAGATAATTGGGTACACTTAAGAAAAAGTAATACAGAACCAATTATTAGAATATATACCGAAGCTAAATCCCAACAAATTGCAGACGATTTAGCCGATAAAATCATCTCAGAAATTAAACAAATAGCTAATATTTAGTACTTTAGCAGTATAATATAAATATTCATGATTACAACAAAAGCACCAAGAGCAAGACATTCTGAACTTGAAAAATACTTTTCACAGTTTAGAAAACATATTGTGGGAATAGATCAAGAATTCGAATCGCCTTATGGTACTCAAAAGATGGTGTATACAGATTGGACAGCTTCTGGAAGGTTATACAGACCAATTGAGGAAAAACTTCTTAATCAATTTGGCCCTTTTGTAGCTAATACACATACCGAAACTACGGTTTCTGGTACAGCAATGACCAATGCATACCATAAAGCGAGAAACATAATAAAAGGCCATGTTAACTCGAATGCCGATGATGTTTTAATTGTTGCAGGAAATGGTATGACAAGTGTTGTAAATAAGTTTCAGCGAATTTTAGGCTTAAAAGTGCCAGAGAATTTGCGTAAATACACCAAAATTCCAAACGAAATACGTCCTGTTGTTTTTGTTACTCACATGGAACACCATTCTAACCATACTTCCTGGTTAGAAACTATGGCAAAAGTAGAAGTTATTCCAGCAGGTGATGATGGCTTATTTAGTATAGAAAACTTAGAAATTCTTTTAGAACAGTATAAAGACTGTACGCTAAAAATAGCTTCGGTTATAGGTGGTAGCAATGTTACTGGCATACAAACACCGCATCATGAAATAGCAAAAGTCATGCACAAACATGGAGGTGTTTGCTTTGTAGATTTTGCGTGTTCAGCTCCTTATGTAGAGATTAATATGCACCCAGAAAATGAAGAAGAGGCATTAGATGCCATCTTTTTCTCACCACATAAATTTTTGGGAGGACCAGGCACTTCGGGTGTTTTAGTTTTTAATAAAAAACTATATAAAAATATGATTCCAGACTGTCCAGGTGGAGGTACTGTGTCTTGGACAAACCCTTGGGGAGAACATAAATACATTGACAATATTGAAGACAGAGAAGATGGTGGCACACCTGGATTTTTACAAACAATAAAAACGGCTTTATCTATTAAGTTAAAAGACCAAATGGGAGTAAAGAACATATTAGATCGTGAGCATGAGTTGTTACATCAAGTGTTTTCTAATTTGGATGGTGTTGATAATATTAAAATTTTGGCTGGTGACCAGAAAGAGCGATTAGGTGTGGTCTCTTTTTATATAGAAGATTTACATTTTAATTTAGGAGTAAAAATATTAAACGATCGTTTTGGTATTCAAACGCGAGGTGGTTGTAGTTGTGCAGGTACTTATGGGCATTATTTGCTACATGTAGATCAAGAACAGTCCAATAGTTTAGTAAACGAAATATCTTTAGGAGATTTAATACGCAAACCAGGTTGGATTCGTATGTCTGTTCACCCAACGACAACTTGCGATGAGATTGATTATGTTTGTAAAAGCTTGATTGCTTTAGCAGAAAACCATGAGGAGTGGGCAAAAGATTATCAATACAATAAAGCAAATAACGAATTTATTCATAAGACTTTCGTCCCTACTCAAGAGTTAAGAGTAGATGGATGGTTTGAGATGTAATAGTCTTGTTAAAGAAATTCTGCAGGAACTTTATCGCGATGTTTCCATCGCTTATGAGTCCATAAATAATATTCCGGTTGTTCTTTTATTTGTGCCTCTACAAAGGTTTTAAATTGGTCTGTAATTTTGTAGTCAGGAAATTCATTTGGATGCACTGCAATGGTTCTAAATGTGGTTTCATAAAACCCTCGTTTTACTTTTCTAACATCGAAAAAAACCACTGCCATTTCCAAGTCTTTGGCCAACATTTCGGCACCAGTGTAAAAGGGAACTTTAACACCCATAAAATCATTCCAATGCCTGGCCTTTTCTGGTTTAGGAGACTGGTCTGCAACAAAACCAGTAATGCTTAATTCACCACTTGCTTTTACCTCTTTTAGCGTATCTATAGTTTCCTTAGTAGTTATTAAGTGGCTGTTATAACGTGCACGAATACGTTTTATTAATCTGTCGAAATATTTGTTATTTAATCTTTTATAAACGCCAAAACCTTTATGGCTTATATACGTTTGAAGTATAAAAATCCACTCCCAACTGGCATAATGTCCGCAAAGAATAATAACGTCTCGCTGTTGTTGCTCAAGTTTTTTAATAACTTCAACGTTAGTAAATGAATAGCGTTTTTTCATATCGGCTTCAGAAATTGTCATAGATTTCATGGATTCTACAACCATATCGCATAGATGATGGTAGAATTTTTTGGTGATGGTGTTTATTTCTTCCGAAGATTTTTCGGGAAACACCAATCTTAAGTTGTCTTGAACAACCTGCTTTCTGTATCCAAATATTTGATATATGAAGACATAAAGGAAATCTGAAAACGCATATAATAATCTAAATGGTAAAATGGAAATAAGCCAGAAAAACGGATAAATTACTATGTAAGCTAAAAATTGCATGAATTAGTTTTAGATTTGCAACCACAAATATATACTATATTTAAAATAAATAATTAAACTAAATGGATATTAATATAATCACGATTATAATAATTGGAGCCAATGTAATAGCTTCTTTAAAAGGTTTTAACGACTTTTCATTTTTCGAGAAATACAAGTTTAGTATTGGTGCAATAAGCAGAGGAGAGAAAATAAGAATGATAAGTTCTGGTTTCTTGCATGTTAACATGCAACATTTGTTTTTTAATATGTTTTCATTGTACTTTTTTGCACCAGTAGTAGTAAATATGCTTGGCGAATTAAGTTTTATCATTATCTATTTAGGAAGCTTACTTTTAGGAAATGTATTATCTTATTATTTTCATAAAAACGAATATCATTACACAGCTGTAGGTGCCAGTGGCGCTGTAATGGGCATTATATACTCTTCTATACTGTTACAGCCAGGCATGAGTTTATATCTGTTTTTTATTCCTATACCAATACCTTCGTATGTTTTTGGTGTTGGGTATTTATTGTATTCTATTTATGGAATGAGAGCAAAGGCAGATAATATTGGTCACGATGCACATTTTGGTGGCGCTATAGGTGGTTATGTATTAACATTAATATTGGCAACTTACCTTTTTGAAACTAATCTTAAAATGATACTTTTATTAGCAATACCTATAGTGTTGTTATTTGTTTTAAAGAAATTAGGTAAAATATAAAACGAGATGAATTACAACAACGATACTATAGTAGCACTTGCAACAGCCTCTGGTGCAGGAGCTGTAGCTATAATTAGATTATCTGGTGAAGAAGCTATTACCATTGCAGATGGTTGTTTCAAATCTGTTAAAAACAATAAAAAACTTAGTAACCAAAGCACACACACCATTCATTTAGGTAATATAATGGATGGCGAGCGCACTATTGACGAAGTTTTAGTTTCTGTATTTAAAAACCCAAACTCCTATACAGGAGAAAATGTTGTAGAAATTTCTTGTCATGGTTCAATTTATATTCAGCAGGAAATTATTCAGTTACTTTTAAGAAAAGGTGCGAGAATGGCAAACGCTGGCGAATTTACCTTACGCGCTTTTTTAAATTCCAAGTTAGATTTAAGTCAGGCAGAGGCAGTTGCAGACTTAATAGCGAGTGACAACGAAGCTTCACACCAAATAGCAATGCAGCAAATGCGTGGTGGGTTTTCAAGTGAAATAGCCAAGCTTCGTGAGGAATTAATGAATTTCGCCAGTTTAATTGAGTTAGAATTAGACTTTGCCGAGGAAGATGTAGAGTTTGCCGATAGAACACAATTTAAAGAGCTCATAAACCGTATAATTTTTGTTTTAAAACGTTTAATAGATTCCTTTGCAGTAGGAAATGTAATAAAAAATGGAATTCCTGTAGCAATAGTAGGGGAACCTAATGTTGGTAAATCTACTTTACTCAATGCGCTTTTAAATGAAGAACGCGCGATAGTTAGCGACATTGCAGGAACCACACGCGATACAATTGAAGACGAATTAGTAATAGAAGGTATTGGATTTCGTTTTATAGATACTGCTGGCATTCGTGATACTAAGGATGTGGTAGAAAGTATTGGCATTAAAAAAACCTTTGAGAAAATGGAGCAGGCACAAGTTGTTGTATTGCTTTTCTCTGCTAAAGAATTTAGAACTGAAAGTAAAAGATTAAAGGTCGAAATAGAAAAAATTAAAAATCGTTTTCCACTTAAACCTTTACTTATTATTGCAAATAAAGTTGATACTTTAAGAGATTCTGATTTAAATCACCTAATCGCTGAATTTGAAAATATCCTTTTACTTTCCGCCAAAACTGGAGTTGGAGTAGAAGAATTAAAAGAAAAGTTAATCAGTTTTGTAAATACAGGCGCGCTAAGAAATAATGAAACAATTGTTACCAATACACGCCATTACGATTCTTTACTAAAGGCTTTTGAAGAAATTAATAAAGTTAAAGCAGGATTGGAAACTGGAATTTCTGGAGACTTTTTGGCTATAGATGTACGCCAAGCCTTATTTCATTTTGGAGAAATAACAGGAGAAATAACCAGTGACGATTTACTTGGAAATATATTCTCTTCATTTTGTATTGGAAAGTAATTACACTTCTTTTTGTTAGCTAAACCCTTCTTTTATTGGTGTTTACAGGCTTTTACTTTCTCTTTCTTGTTGCTAATTTGCCTTTATTTTCTTATATTTGGTTTCTAATTTGTTGTTATAGAAACAAGTTTTGTTGCTAACAACAAGTTTGCTGTTACAGTAACAACCGCAAAACTTTTTGAGATATGAAGGTTACATTAAGAAAACGAAATCAGGGAGGTAAGACCAGTTTATACTTGGATTACTACCATAAAGGGAAACGTAAAACAGAGTATCTAAAACTCTACTTAGACCCTAATGCCAAAACTAAAGACGATAAGGTAGTCAATAAAAAAACACTTCAATTAGCTGAGACAATCAGAGCACAGCGACAAATTGAAATCCAAAACGGTGTTTATGGCTTTCGTGATAATGAAAAACTAAAGGCCAGCTTTACTAATTATATAGAACTCCTTACTGAAAAGAGGAAAGACAGTAAAGGAAATTATGGTAATTGGGATAGTATGCTGAAACATCTGAAAACCTATATTCCTATGGACATCACTTTTGCGGAAGTAGATAGAAAATTTGTCCAGGGTTTCAAAGACCATCTTGATAAAGGTGTTAAAACAAAGAGTAACCAGAGTCTTTCTCAAAACTCAAAGTATTCATATTTCAACAAACTCAGAGCTGCATTGAAACAAGCGGTAAAGGATGGAATTATTCCTACTAATCCAGCTGAAGGTGTAGATGGTTTTAAACAAGGAGAACCTCAGCGAGAGTTTCTAACTCTTGAAGAATTACAAGCTGCGGTAAAAGAGGAATGTGAAATACCACAAATTAAAACAGCATTCATTTTTTCTTGTCTTACTGGATTGCGTTGGTCTGATATAAATAAGTTGCTTTGGTCAGAGGTACAGCATTCAAATGATATGGGGTATTACATCCGTTTCAGACAGAAGAAAACCAAAGGAGCTGAAACCCTCCCTATTTCAGAACAAGCTTATGGCTTACTCGGTGAACCTCAGGATAAAGACGAAAGAGTATTCAAAGGTTTAAAGTATTCCGCTTGGCACAACTTGAAGTTGCAACAATGGATGATGAGAGCAGGAATATCCAAAACAATAACCTTCCACTGTGCAAGACATACCTACGCAACTTTACAGCTTTCAGCAGGAACAGATATTTATACAGTTTCAAAATTGCTCGGTCATAGAGAATTGAAAACCACTCAGATTTACGCTAAAGTAATAGACCAACAAAAGAGAGAAGCTGCAAACCGAATTAAATTGGATTTATGAGCAAGCAAAACAACACCTTAGATAGAATCCTTGATTATGAATTAAGACCTTGGCTTCCTCAAAATAGTTTGGATGATGTATTTGCTTCAAAATTTCGCAGCTTAAAAGAGTACACTCCAAAACAACCGTTGCAATTTGAAGTTGACTTTTATAGACCATTTGACCATAAAACGAAATACTATTCAAGGCTTATTCTAAATACTGTTAAATCTGACTTTGATACTCTGTACCAAACCATTGATGAAGATAGAAACGAGAACTTAATCCGTTACTATCTTAATGACACACTCAATAAGCGATTAAAAACACGCTTGAAAGACCTTGGAGAACTTCTAAAGGAAAAGGATTATGCACTTGTGTACATTAACCCAAAAAACACCTCAAATCAATTAGACCAGGCACATAAAGCCAATACCTATATAATGCAGTTACTCAAACTTGCTTATATGCAATTGTACTTGGAAATTCAGGAAGCTTTCAAAGATTGGATAGATGATGATTTGATTGTGGAGGACTTCTATACTCAACTATTAAACGAGCCAATTCCCGAAAAACTACCTATCAGAAAACTACAAGTTATTGAAGTTGCTCCAGAACCAGTCAAGAAACCTAAGCCAAAGCAAACATCCAAACCCATTCCGTTCAATTCTTTCACTTACAAACAGTACAACACAAATCCCGATAAACTTGGCGATTTATGGGATAGCCTAAAGCTCAACAAATTCATAAGTGTTGATACACCTTTAGCCACTTTCAAGAAAGTGTTTTCAGGTTCTGAAATAAATATGCCTATTACTTGGACTGGTAATATCAGTGAGCTTTTTTACTTCGTAAAACGCATTCACAAAGATTTACAACTTATTGAAGATTTAAAGCAAAAGCAATGGCAAGTAACCTGCATTTGTTTTGTAGATGAAAACGGAGAATTGTTTGACCGTTCAAAATTTAGGTCATTAAAAAGACCAAACCTCACAGGTGATAAAATAGATAGTGCCGTAAACCTATTAAAATAGGTTACTCTGCACTTTACACTTCCTATTCTTTTTCAGTTTTTATTTAGCCCTTGTTCTAAACCGACAAGGGTTTTTTCTTTTGTTTTCCCACTCTGCACTCTGCACTCTACACTGCACCTTGTTTCTGCACCCCAAAACAGCCTTGAAGTCATTCTACTTTAGCACTGTATTCGGGAATCGAATATGACTTTTGGCCAGAAGTCTTTTACAAATTTTCAAACCCATAATAAGATGGAAGAGATTTTAAAAAGACTTGAAATTATCGAGAAACACGTATTAGACCAAAATCTAATACTAAAGAATGTACTCAACTTCAATGAAGCTTGTAAGTACTTGGAATTATCGCAATCACACTTGTATAAACTCACAAGTGCGGGAAGCATTCCACATTACAAACCTAACGGTAAGAAACTTTATTTCAACCGTGAGGAATTAGACCAATGGCTATTGCGTAACCGCAACGCCACTAATGATGAAATCGAGCAGCAAGCAGCTGATTATCTAATTAGAAAAGGGAGGGTAAAGTTATGATTGAGATAGTAGACTTAATCCTGAACCTCTCTCAGGAAGTAAAGACGATAAAAGCATACTTGCAGCAAATCCACCAATCACGGTTAGAGAGTTTTACCGAAGAGTGGATTGATGGACAGGATGTAATGCAAACGCTTCACATCAGTAAACGTACCCTGCAATCTCTACGAGATAGCGGTACGTTACCGTACAGCCGAATTAACGGCAAGTTTTATTACAAGCTTTCAGATTTAGAAAGCCTGATGGAAAAGAATTATTCACACAAAAAATCATCAGGTAATGGAAATAAATAAGGAAGCCATATTGAGCAAAACACATTACGGCCTAAATATTTATGCCTTTGTGTTACGACAATACTATCCGGGCGAAACAGTTCTTTCCCTTTCGGGAAGGGACTGTAAACCCACTAAAAACCCATTCAATGAAGATAAACCTACATTGACGGTTAAGGTAGTAGATAATTGTGCGGTGCATACTGATAATGAAGAAGCTATTACAGACGGGAATGTATTTGATTTTGCAGCACTACATTTTAAGCTTTCTGGTCAGGAATTACTGGATAAGCTAAATGAAGAATTGCATTTGCGTATTGGTCAAAACAATGGTTTTTACAATCAGGAGGAAGTGATATTTACAAAACCTGAACCCGAAATTATAAAACCTAAACCACCAGTATTCAGCTATTACAAAAAGCCTGTTACCAATGTAGCACCTACAAAAGAGATAACCTTGATAGAGGTTTACAACCTCATCCAAGGTAATGAATTTGCTACGTGTACAAGTACACTACGCAACATTCAAGATGTTAAGGAAGCCCGAAAATACAAGGCGTTCAATTTCGATTATGTCACCTTTTCAGGTGCATTTTCAAAACGAAATGATAAACACCTCAAAAAGCATTCAGGACTTCTAACCATTGACTTTGACCACATCAGTAATATTTCCACACTCAAGGAAGAACTAATCAAAGATGAATACTTTGAAACTGAGCTTCTTTTTACATCACCTTCTGGTGATGGATTAAAATGGATTATTCCTATTGAGTTAACCAAGGTCAAGCATCAAGACTATTTCAAGGCGGTTGCCAATTACATCCAACACACATACAGCTTGGAGGTAGATGGTTCAGGTAAAGACATTTCAAGAGCTTGTTTTTTACCTCACGACCCCAATGTATTTATCAATCCAAAATATTTATAGATGATGGAAAAGAAAACGTTTAATCCGTTGGAGTGGATGGAAAACCCAAACCAACAGCAGCAACATACAGAACAAAATTATCAACCAGCTACAGACAACAATTCAGAAGTTGAAAAAGTCATTCAGAATATAGAAGCTAATCATATTGATATTGCCCCCAATTACAACGATTGGATAAATATCGGTTTCGCTTTTGCTGATGAATTTGGAGAGTCTGGAAGAGGTTTATTTCAAAGAGTTAGTCAGTACTATTCGGGTTACAATGCTAAAGAATGCGACAAACAATTTGACAATTGCCTAAAGTCTAAAGGTCAAGGTGTATCGCTTAAAACCTTTTTCTTCCTTGCCAAACAAGCGGGAGTTTCTATTGTAACACAAACCAATGAACAGTATAAAGCTACCAATAGCAATTACAAATCATCAAAAGCTCCTCCTGTTCAAGAACACCAGGAAGAAGAACCGATTAAGGAGGTTATGCCAACATTTCCTAAATCCTTATATCCTGAGCTTCCTGAATACCTGCAAGAAGTGATTGCTGTAGCTATGTCAGATGAAGAAAGAGATATATTGCTCTTAGGTTCATTGGTGTCTATTAGTGCCTGTTTCCCGAAGCTGTTTGGTATTTATGACGGTAAGAAAGTGTTTAGTAACCTCTTTCTATTTATCACAGCTCAAGCATCCGCAGGAAAAGGACGTTTGGTGCATTGTCGTCAATTAGTAAATCCTATTCACAAGGAATTACGTGAGGAAGCCAAATTGCACAAACAACACTTTGAATTGGAAATGGCGGAATACAACGCTAATAAAGGTAAAGTTGAAGGTGTAGAAAAACCAGCTCGACCACCTGAAAAAATGCTCTTTATTCCTGCAAACAATAGTTCAACAGGTGCATATCAATTGTTGGGTGATAGTGATGGCAAAGGATTAATTTTTGAAACCGAA
This sequence comes from Lacinutrix chionoecetis, assembly GCF_053604665.1. Taxonomy (NCBI): domain Bacteria; kingdom Pseudomonadati; phylum Bacteroidota; class Flavobacteriia; order Flavobacteriales; family Flavobacteriaceae; genus Lacinutrix; species Lacinutrix chionoecetis. The sequence goes on along the minus strand of NZ_JBSHNQ010000053.1, from coordinate 47,980 downwards.
GGAGACACTTTAGCACACGCCTTTAAAAGCGATTACGGAAATTATAGTGATGGTTTCAGAAAAGCATTCCACCACGAAACTATTTCCTATTACCGCAGAACAGACCGTGAATTTGTAGATATTGAAAGCCCTTGTCTTTCCACAGTTCTTTCGGGTACGCCAAAACAAGTTTCGGCTTTAATACCAAGTGCAGAAAACGGCTTATTCAGCCGCTTTATTTTCTATTTTATGAATGTTAAGCCTGTTTGGAAAAACGTATTTGCAAGCACTACAGACAACGGACTGGATGATTACTTTGAGAACTTAGGGAACCAGTTCTACGAACTGTATAAGTTACTCAAAAGCAACGGAGAATTTCAATTCTATTTAACAGCAGACCAACAGGAGCAATTCAATCAGTTCTTTAGTAAAATACAAGGAAAATACCTCAATCTTCAAGGGTTGGACTATATGGCTACCATTAGAAGGTTAGGTTTAATTGCGTTCCGTTTCTGTATGCTTTTTTCAGCATTAAGAATTTTAGAAACTGGTGATACATCTAACAAACTCATTTGTGAAGAAAGAGATTTTCAAGCTTCTTTGGCTATGATTAAAGTATTGGTAAAACATTCAAGCAAAGTCTTTGGTGAACTTCCACAAGAAGAAACCAAACCAAGTCGAATGAATCGTAAAGAGAAATTCCTCCACGCTCTACCAAAAAACTTCAACCGTCAGAAGTATTTGGAAGTAGCCAAAAAACTTAACATTCCTGCAAAGACAGCAGAAGGCTATATCACAAGTTTTAAAAAGGCTAATCTTATTCACCGTGAGCAACAAGACAATTATATAAATGTCTCAATTGAGGAAAATGAGGATATTAAGGAAGCTAAGGATTAACTATCCTTGGTTTCCTCTATTTCCTTAAAGTCCTTAAAATGTAGGCTATGGCCATCAGTTAATTATCTGTTTAAAAAATGTCTACCCTTTTACGGTTTTCCTTCCTTTTATTTCCTTTTTTCTTCTTATATTGGACAAAATTTGACAAGTCAAAATATAAAAGGTCGTGAAATTAGGCAATCGTATTAAAGAGCTTAGGGAAAGTCAGGGATTACTCCAAAGACAACTCTCAGCACAGTTAGAAATTGACACACCTATGTTTAGCAAGATTGAACGTGGAGAGCGTAGAGCGAAACGCGAACAGGTGCTAAAAATAGCAGAGCTACTCAAGGCTGATGTAAAAGAATTATTGGCTTTGTGGTTGGGTGACCAAATTATGGAGATAGTTACAGATGAAGACCAGGCTATGCAAGCCTTAAAAATGGCAGAGCAACAAATTGAATATCGTAAAAAGAATAACAGCACTAAATGAAAACAGACAAAATAAAATTATCAAAGTTAGAAGGCTTCTTAATGAAAGCAGCCGATATATTAAGAGGTAAAATGGATGCCTCAGAATACAAAGAGTTCATTTTTGGTATGCTGTTCCTTAAAAGAATGTCTGATGTATTCGACCAAAAAAGAGAGCATTTAAGAAAGAACGATTACAAACATTTGGATGCAGATACATTAAATGAAATTCTGGAAGATAAAGTCACCTTTGGAGATACCTTCTTTGTGCCACCAAGAGCAAGATGGAATGAGAAATTCATTGATGAAAATGGAGTACAACAACCCGAAATAAAACATCTTCAACATAATATAGGGCAAATGCTGAATAAAGCATTAGATGCCATTGAAGAATCAAATCCTGATACCCTTTCAGGGATTTTTAAAGGTCGTATCAACTTTAATAAAGAAGTGGATGGTAAGCAGATTGTAAAAAATGCCGACCTAAAAAAAATGATTGACCACTTCAATGAGTTCCCGAAACTGGTTAATGAAAATTTCGAGTTCCCTGATTTATTGGGTGCAGCTTATGAATACTTACTAAAACACTTTGCTGACGAAAGTGGTAAAAAAGGTGGTCAGTTCTATACGCCTAACCAAGTCGTTCGTTTATTGGTGCAATTGATGAAGCCTGAATCTGGTATGTCAATTTATGACCCAACAGCAGGTTCGGGAGGTATGCTCATTCAATCACATCAATACATTGAAGAGCAAGGGCAAAATGCAGATGATTTAGAACTATTTGGTCAAGAAAATGACCCTACTGTAGTTGCTATCTGTAAAATGAACATTATCCTACATAATATTACTAAATACAACATTGAATACGGAGATACATTAGATGAACCTTTAAATGAAAAAGATGGTCAAATTATACAGTTTGACAGAGTAATTGCTAATCCTCCGTTCTCTCAAAACTACAACAAGGCTACAATGCAATACCAATCACGGTTTAGCTATGGTTTTGCTCCTGAAACAGGCAAGAAAGGCGATTTAATGTTTGTACAACATATGCTTGCCAGTTGTAAAAAGACAGGTAAAGTAGTAGTGGTTATGCCTCACGGAGTACTATTTAGAGGTGGTAAAGAAAAGGAGATTCGTGAGAATATGCTAAAAGCAGATGTTTTGGAAGGTATCATCAGTTTACCTCCTCAACTTTTTTATGGTACAGGTATTCCTGCCTGTATTATGGTTTTTAATAAGAACAAACCCGATACGTTAAAGAATAAAGTATTTATTGTAAATGCCGATAAAGATTATGCAGAGGGTAAAAAACAAAATACATTAAGACCCGAAGACGTAGAGAAGATTGACTATGTATTCACCAATAAGATTGAAGAAGCCAATTACTCAAAATTGGTTGATTTAGATACCATTGAAAGCAACGACTACACACTTAATATTAGAAGGTATGTAGATAATACACCTCCACCTGAACCCGAAGATGTCAAAGCTCATTTAATTGGTGGTGTTCCTACAAGTGAAATTGAAAAAGTACAGCATTCTTTAGCTCCTAAATTTGAATTTGATAGCTATCAATTATTCCAAGATAAAAACGAAATCTACAAAGATTTTAACTTGGATAATAAGGCTACTATAAAAACAACCGTTGAGGATGATAACAAGGTAATTGAAACACTGACCGAATTAGGGATTCACTTAGCAGATTGGTGGCAACTGGCCAAAGAAGATTTTTCTACCCTTGCTCCTAATGGCAATGGCTCAAAAGCTAATTTACCAAGCGTAAGAGCGGAACTATTAACCAGCATCAAAGAAAAGTTTGTGCCTGTTGGTGTATTAGATAAATTTCAAGTAGCAGGTGTATTTGTAAACTGGTGGGATAATATTAAGTACGACCTAAAAACTATTATGCAAAATGGTTGGGATGCAGGTCTGATTCCTGATGAATACCTGATTGAAGAATTTTTCAAAACTGAGAAAGCTGAAATAGAGCAAATTGAAATTGAACAAGCAGACTTTGAATCCCAATTAGAAGAAGCGGTTGAAGAAGCCTTAAACTTAGTAGAGTTTGAACCAGACGAAGAAGAAGGTGAAGTAAAACAAACACCAACATTAGCCAAAAGTGAGTTGAAATCACAAATTGATTATTTCTTGACGGAGAAAAACAAACCTGAGGAAGCCAAACCCTTTCAAGAACAAGATGCTAAAATTAAAGACCTTGAAAAATCTATTAAAGACTGTAAAGCCTTGCACAAGGAAAAACAGGCAGAGTTGGAATTGAAGATTGAGTTAAAACGTTACGGTAGTGAGGAAGTAAAAGCGGAAAGCAATGCCCTTTTATTCGCTGCAAAAAAAGAATTGAAAAACTTAGATGCTGATATTGATGGTTTAATCAAAGATTTCAAGGCGGATTTAAAAGATACTTCTGATTATGCCAACATCAAAAAATCAGTTACAGCTTACGAAAAAGAACTAAAGAAGTCTAAGGACAAACCCGAGATATTGCAGGTAGTTTTAGAGGTGAAAAAACAATTCAGAGAAATCACTAAAGCCTACAATGCACGTATTAAAGACAGCGGTATTTTAGAAGCAAAATTGGATAGTTTAGATACGCTTTTAGAAGAAATTGGCGGAATGATTACCACAGAAGAAAGCCAAAAACTGATTCTTAAAAAGCATTTTGATATTATCAATGACCAACTGCAACGCTACCTAAATGCTGAAAAAAGAGCATTGGTAAATGCCTTTGAAAACCTATTTGATAAATACTTCACATCATCGCAAGCCATTGAGCAAAAAAGAGAAAGCACTATGGCAGAACTCAACGATTTTCTAACCCAATTAAACTATCTCGCCTAATGGAAGAAAATCAAGTACATCAAATACATATACCACAAGGATGGTTTGAAGATATTGTTCTTGAACTATGCCATATTGGAAGAGGTCGGGTAATAAGTCAAAAAGAGATAACTGAAAATATTGGTGAATATCCAGTTTATTCTTCACAAACTCAGAATAACGGTGAAATGGGCAGAATAGACACTTTCGATTTTGAGGGTGATTACATTACTTGGACAACTGATGGAGCAAATGCAGGTACAGTATTTTATAGAACAGGTAGATTTAACTGTACCAACGTATGTGGTACATTACAGGAAAAAGATAAAAATATAGATTTAAAATTTCTTGCCTATAAACTGTCAACTGTTGCAAAAAAGCACGTATCGTATATTGGAAATCCCAAGCTAATGAATGGCACAATGTCGAAGGTTAGCTTAGTAATCCCTAAATCCAAACTTGAACAAACCCAAATAGCCGCGATTCTTTCCAAAGTAGATGAAGCCATTACTCAAACTGAGAAACTCATTGCTAAATATAACCGCATTAAAACAGGTTTAATGCAAGATTTGCTTACCAAAGGTATAGACGAAAACGGCAATATTCGAAGTGAAGAAACTCACGAATTTAAAAACAGTCCATTGGGTAGGATTCCGAATGAGTGGGAATGTGAAAAATTAGAAAGATATGGTTCATTTTCAAAGGGTTCGACAATTTCCAAATCCTTATTATCTGATAATGGCGTTAATTGCATTTTGTACGGTGAATTATATACAAAATATGATATATATGCCACAGAAATATTTTCAAAAGTTCCATTTGAATTTGTTAGAGAAAAACAGCCATTAAAATATGGAGATATTTTATTTGCAGGCTCTGGAGAGACACACGAAGACATAGGGAAATGTATAACATTTATTGGTCACAAACCAACATACGCAGGTGGTGATATTGTTATTTTCAGAAGTAAACACTTCAATCCTATTTTTTTATCAATGCTATTAAATTCATTTAAACTAAATATTCAAAAATCCGCATTGGGTCAAGGTAGTTCTGTAATTCATATCTACCCTAATCATTTAAAAATGTTGGATGTTATTTTTCCCGATAAAGTCGAACAAGACAGAATTGCAGAAATAATATTGAAGAATGAAATGTATATAAATGATTTAGAAACAAACCTTTCCAAACTCTATTCTCTCAAAACAGGCTTAATGCAAGACTTATTAAGCGGTAAGGTAAGAGTAAACCACCTCATTAAAGAAACAGCAAACTTATGATACTAAGCAACGACAATAAATACAGAGGCAATTTAGGTTCTACCTTAAAGTTGGATGAATACAGCCACGTAGAAAAGCCTTTTTTAGAACAATTGGCAGGTTTAGGTTGGGATGTATTGGAATTACAAATGCAACAACAGCCTGAGCAAAGCTTTAGAACGTCCTTTTCAGAAGTGGTTTTAAAACCTAAACTAAGGGAAGCATTGGTTAAAATAAATCCTTTCCTTACAGATGCTCAGGTGGATGAGTTAGAGCGTAAAATAACTACATTTCAAAAGAATAGCCTGTTAGAAAACAACCAACAAGTATTGCATTACTTACTGGAAAACACCACAGTTTCTAAAAACGAACAAACTGGAGAGTTAAGCCCAACAGTACGTTTTATTGATTTTGAAAATTTAGAGAACAATAGCTTTACGGCTATTTCTCAATTTAAGGTAGTGGTAACAGGTACAGACCATCATATCATTCCTGATATGGTTTTGTTTGTAAATGGTTTGCCTTTAGTGGTCGTTGAAGCCAAATCATCCAAAGTAAAAGAACCTATCCCTGAAGCCATAGACCAATTGATGCGGTATTCCGAACAAAGAGGTGATACAGGAGAAGGAAACAAAGAACTGTTCTTTTACAATCAGTTTTTAGTAACTACTTGTCGTACAGAAGCTAAATTCGGAACCATAACTACTAAAATAGAAAAGCACTTTTACAGGTGGACAGACCCTTATCCGAAAACTTTAAACGATTTAGTACACGGCAAATCGTCACCTAACGACCAACAACGCTTAGTTGCAGGTATGTTAGACCCTCGCAACTTATTAGATATTGTTAGGGTATTCACAGCTTTCAAAACAGATGATAAAGGCAGAAAAATAAAAGTAGTTGGTAGATACCAGCAATTCAGAGCGGTTAAAATAGCAACCCAAAGATTAATTGAAGGTAAAAACCCAATAGAAAGAGGTGGTATAATTTGGCATACACAAGGTTCGGGTAAATCGCTAACTATGATGTTTATGGTTCGTGAAATGAAGCTAAGACCTGAATTAATGTCTTGGAAAATCATATTTGTAACGGATAGAACCCAATTAGAAGAACAATTATCTGATACAGGTCAAAGTATTGGATTTACCATTAAGTCAGCCAATTTTATCAACCCTAAGAATCCTGCCAATGGTCAAAGTTTAAAAGAGTTATTAAGCAATGATAATTCTGATTTAGTAATGGCTATGATTCATAAGTTTCAAGAAAATGGAGATTTAACTGGATTAGAGATATTTCCTGAATTGAATAAAAGTAGCAACATCTTAGTAATGACAGATGAAGCTCACAGGTCGCAATATTCGCTTTTGGCTGCCAATTTAGACCGTGCAATGCCAAATGCTACTTCAATAGGTTTTACCGGTACACCTACAAGTAAAACAGAAAAAAAATACAAGGACTACATTGATAAGTACACAATGCGTCAAGCGATAGATGATGGTGTTACTTTAGAAATTGTATATGAAGGGTTTACCCACAATGCTGAGGTGGAAGACCAAAAAGGGATGGATGATAAGTTTGCTGATGTTTTTAGTGATTATCAACTCACTGAACGTTTACAAATCCTCGGGTTTGGTTCTCGTGATGCGTATTTAGATAATATGAATACCATTAAGGAGAAAGCTAAAAGTATGGTCAATCATTATGTTGAGCACATATTCTCTGGTGGTTTCAAGGCTCAAATTGTTGCCAATTCTCGTATTGCAGCAGTACGTTACAAAGCAGCTATTGATGAAGCATTAAAAAATAAGATTGCTGAATTGTTAGTCGACAATCCTATGTTGGTTAATATGGAAATATTGCAAACTTTAGAAACCGCAGTTGTCATATCGGGCAGCCATAATGATGAATTAGAAATCAAAGCATTTACTAATGGTGATTACCATAAAAAGAGCATAAAACGCTTCAAATTACCTTTTGGGTCAACAGACGAAGAAGATAAAAATGTAAACGGCAATGTAGGTATTGTAATCGTAAATAATATGTTGCTTACTGGTTTTGATGCACCTATTGAGCAGGTAATGTATTTAGATAGAGTTATTGTAGCACACAACTTACTTCAAAGTATTGCCAGGGTTAATCGTGTTGGTCCAGAAGGTAAAGACAAAGGTTTCGTAGTAGATTATGTAGGTGTAGGCCACCATTTGAAAAGAGCTTTAGATACCTATGCTGAAAAAGAATTACAGGAGATTATAGATTGTATTTCAGATGATGATGCAGAGTTAAACGAATTAATAAAAGCTCATAAAGACATTTGGAATTTCCTCAAAGTATATGATTTAGAAGACCTATCAGATTCAGACGCCTTTTTTGATGTGTTCTATGATGAAGATATTCGCTTTGAATATATTAAGCTGTACAATAAACTTACAAGTTGTTTCAACAATGTATTGCCACGTAAGGAAGCTTTAGAGTTCTTTAATGATTGGAAAGCATTTACAGAAATTAATGCTTTAGCAAATAAACACTTTAGAGATGGTAGGTTTAGTATGAAAGGCATACCCCCTAAACTAAGAAGCATAGCAGATGAATATCTAATTTCAAAAGGCATTGAGCAACAAGTCGCTCCAATATCAATTATTGCTGATGATTTCTTTGATAAGGTAAAAACAAAGAAAAGAACAAAAACTAAGGCAGCAGAAGTAGAACACGCTATACGTCATTTCATAGATTTAAACATAGATGAAGACCCTGAATTATTCGCATCCTTTGCCAAGGCTTTAGAAGAAATACTAAAAAATTTCAAAGGTAACTGGAAACTAATCTATGAAGAATTAGAAAAGTTAAGAGAGAAAATCAGAAACAGAGAAAAGGAAGAAACCTATGGATTAGACCGTAAAAAGCAAATGCCATTCTTCCGTATTTTCAAAGCTGAATTATTTCATAATAGAGATTTATCAGAAGATGAAATTGCTCGAAATGTAAACCTAACACAACACATCTTTAATCTTGTAGCTAATGAAATAAGATTAACTGGTTTTTGGGATAGTACACCAGCTCAGTTAAAACTAAAGGCTGAATTACAAAAAATGCTTTTATCTCCTGAGTTCAAAGATTTACCAAATATCATTACTAAAAGAAATGAAATCATTTCAAGAATAATGGAATTAGCCAAAACCAATCATTTTAAAATCATAAACGACTAATGATTCTTGAGTACCAAATAAAATATTCTAATCGTAAAACCCTCAACATTTCTGTTGAGAGGGATAGAAGTATTATTGTTCGTGCTCCACATTACCTAACCGCAGAAAAGATTGATAAAGTGGTTCAATCAAAAAGACAATGGATTAAGGAAAAACTAAACCATACACAGAAATACCCTATTCTTTCAGAAAGCAAAGAGTTTGTATCAGGTGAAACCTTAATGTATTTGGGTAAAAACTATCAATTATTAGTTACTGATGAAGAAATTGAAGGTATTGAATTTGACAGAAGATTTAAAATATCAAAGTCCAACCAACCGAAGGCGAATGAACTATTCAAGAAATGGTATCTAAGTCAGGCGTTAAAGAAGATAGAGCCTTTAGCTACAAAATATGCTAAGAGCTTGGGTGTTGAGTATAATCAATTTAAAACCTCTGAAATGAAATACAGATGGGGTTCTTGTACACCTGCCAATAATATCATATTCAATTGGAGAATTATTAAAGCTCCAATGTATGTATTAGAGTATTTAGTAGCACACGAATTAGTGCATCTTATAGAAGATAACCATACTCCACGTTTTTGGAATATCCTTTCAATTCAAGTACCTAATTACGAAAAAGCAAAAAATTGGCTAAAGAAAAATGGACAATTATTAGAAGTAGATTTTTAGAAAAAATAGAATTATGAACCGATAAAAACAAATGAGCAATAATGCAAAATCACTGTTTCAACATACTAACATTTAATCACCCACAGGAAGAACTTACATTTTACTATACCAATGTAGAAAATGAAACACTTACAAGGGTGTATCATAGTTTAGTTCCTGATGAGGTTATTGAGGAGTTTGGGGAACAAGAGCATTATTACACATCTTACACCAAAGAAATAGAGGGTTTTTATCCAGTTACAAAAGCGGTTAACCCAAGCTACGAAACAAAGGAAGATGAAAACGGAGAAGAACGCTCTTTTAGAGTTCATAATTCAGGTTTATCAGTATCTCTTTTAAAACGATACTATAATTCACAAATTCACGAGTACTTCACAGGTAAAGGCTTTTTGGTTAAACCTAATTTTATAAGTGATACAGAAATTTGGCTACAAAGTAAGAAGTACGATAAAACTGGTCAATTTAATCTATTCGACCGCTATTCGCTTAAGGTACAATTCAAGACGGTAACAAAACAATTGGAATTACTCGTAACCTTTGAGGGTACTTCAAAAGTCTATAAACAATCAGTTGAAGAATTACAAGAATCCGTTTCCCCAATGGCTTTTAATTGGGTAATATTTGAAAATGGTCTATATAAATTTGATGAATTGCCAAGTGCAGGTAAAAGAGCTTACGACCAAGTATTTCCTGTTTGGAACTTCGATATTCGGGATGCTTTAGGGGAAACAACGGAAGCACCTGATAAATCCAACAAGTACATAAAGTTTAAAACTGCAATTGATTTCTTTTATAAGACCTATCTAAATACTGAAGAGTTTAAACAGCTCATTCCAATTACCTCAAATGGGTTTATTCCTGTTGAAGAAATTAGATTAGGTAGAGTAAAAAGCAATAGCAACCAGTTATTGTTTGGTGATGGTAAAACGCATATTGTTCCTATGAGTGGTATGAAAGACTATGGACCATTTGATTTTAGTGATACTTCAAACATTCATTTTTTCTTTATATACCATAAGCAAGATGTGGAGGTTGCTAAGAAAATGGACAGGTATTTTAGAGGTACAGAAAGAGGTTTTGGTGGTTTGTCAAAGTTTATACATACGCCTTACCATACAGAAAAAGGGTTCAGTATCTGTTTTGAAGATTTAGATAATCCTTGGTCTGAAATTTACACTAAGATTACCGAAAAGCATTTTGAACCTGATATTCAATACATAGCTATTTACATCAGTCCGTTTTCCAAAAACTCACCTGATAAATCAAGGCGTAAGATTTATTACAGACTCAAAGAGTTGCTACTTAAAAAAGGAATTTCCTCTCAGGTAATAGATGCAGAAAAAGTAATGAGTAACGATAAATATTACTTTAGTCTACCCAATATTGCCATAGCCATTTTAGCCAAATTAAACGGTATTCCTTGGCGTTTGGACAATACAGTTAAGAAAGAATTAGTAGTTGGTGTAGGAGCATTTAAAAACCCTGATTTTGATGTTCAATACATAGGAAGTGCATTCAGTTTTTCTAATAATGGAAGATTTAACCGTTTTGAATGTTTCCAACAAGACCAAACGAGAGAATTGGCGGGTTCCATCATTAAGTCAGTTAAGGATTATGCAGCTCTAAATCCTGATATAAAACGCTTGGTAATTCATTTTTACAAGACAATGAGCCAAGACGAATTACAACCCATCGAAGATGGATTAAAACGATTAGGATTAGGAATACCTGTATTCATAGTTTCCATCAATAAAACGGAATCATCAGATATAGTAGCATTTGATTTAGGTTGGAAAGATTTAATGCCACTAAGCGGTACATACATCAATATTGGTTACAACAAATTCCTGTTGTTCAACAATACCCGATACAGCAACAATCAGTTTAATTTCTATGATGGTTTCCCATTCCCGATTAAACTTAAAATCTACTGTACTCAAAAGGAATTGGTAGATGATTATAAAACAGTAAGAGAACTTATAGACCAGGTATATCAATTCAGTAGAATGTATTGGAAATCTGTACGCCAACAGAATTTACCAGTTACTATAAAATACCCTGAAATGGTTGCAGAAATGCTCCCACACTTTGACGGTAACGAAATACCCGAATTTGGAAAAGATAATCTTTGGTTTTTATAAGGATAAAGAATTAAAAATATATGGAAGCAACACAAGCACAATTATTAAGCTTATTAGACGGCAAGAAGCAGTTTACAATACCAATTTACCAGAGAACCTATTCTTGGCAAATTAAGCAATGTCAGCAATTGTTTGAGGATATTCTAAGAGTAGGTAATGACGCTACAGAGCTTTCACATTTCATAGGTTCTATAGTTTATTTTAAACCAGGTAACTCTCCAATTACCAGTGTTCCCGAATTACTTGTAATTGACGGCCAACAAAGACTTACTACAGTTTCCTTAATGCTTCTTGCTCTTATTCATTATTTAAAGGAACACGAAGATGTTACATTGGAAGATGAGACTTGGGAAGAAATACAAGAAACCTATTTAGTAAACAAACATAGAAAGGATGACTCTAAGTTTAAGTTGCTTCTAACTCGTAAAGACAAATCTACTTTTACCAAACTTATTGATGAAATAGAAATTGACGGAGATTATTCTAAAAAGGTATTAGATAACTATAATTTTTTCAAAGGGAAATATCACTCTGAGAATGTTCAAGCCATTTACCACGGTATTAAGAAGTTGATTATAGTTGATGTAATTCTTGAAAGAGACAAAGACAATCCACAGTTAATATTTGAGAGTTTGAACTCTACAGGGTTAGACTTATCACAAGCCGATTTGATACGAAATTACATATTAATGGGTCAGCCTTTAGAACTTCAAGATGTACTCTATGAAAAATATTGGTATCCAATGGAACAAAGCTTTGGTGAAAATATTGGTGCTCTCGCTTGGTTTATCCGTGATTATCTCACAATGAAGGAAGCTTCCATTCCTAAAATAAATCTTGTGTATGAGACTTACAAAAGGTTTCTCAATTCTAAAAACGGCTTTAAAACCGTTGAAGATGCCATAAAGAGTTTACACAGATATTCAAAATTCTATGTACGAATAGCACTATTAAAGGAACAAGACACCGAAATAGCTAAGAAATTAAAAGAGATAACAAAACTTAAAATTGACACCTCATATCCTTTCTTATTGGCTGTATATGGTGATTTTGAAGAAGAGCAAATAAACAAAGATGAGTTTATTGAAATCATATCCTTGGTTTCTAATTATGTATTCAGAAGAGCAATTTGTGGTATTCCAACAAACAGTCTTAATAAAACCTTTGCAACCCTTTACAAGCGAATTAAAAGAGAAACCTATTTGGAATCAGTTAAAGCTGCATTCTTGTTAATGGATGGTTATAGACGTTTCCCTTCAGATGCTGAATTTACAAAGGAATTACAAGTTAAAGACGTTTACAATTTTAGGTCAAGAAACTACTTGTTAGAATCTCTTGAAAACTGGAAACGTAAAGAATTGGTTAATGCTGAAAACTATACAATAGAACACATTTTACCTCAAAATCAGAATGTATCTCCACAATGGAAACAAGAACTTGGTGAGAATTGGGAAACAGTAAAAGACAAATATTTACATTCATTAGGTAATCTTTCGTTAACCGGATATAATTCAGAATTATCAGATAGACCATTTGCTGATAAGAAATCAATAGAAGGTGGTTTTGATACAAGTCCTTTGTTTTTAAATTCCTCAGTAAGAGAAGCTACAACTTGGAATGAAGATGCTATACTCAAAAGAGCTTCCAAATTAGCTGAAAGAGCCTGTACAGTATGGCAAAAGCCTAATTTATCTAATGATAGATTAGAGTTATACAAAGAGCCTGAAACCACTAAAGAACAAGCGGTTTATAACATTGAACATTATGACCACTTACAAGGTGATATGTTGGAATTGTACAAGAATCTTGAAAAACGAGTTTTAAATTTAGATGCTTCGGTAAGAGTAGAATTTAAAAAGCTATACATAGCATTTAAAGCACAAACAAATTTCGTTGATGTTGTTCCTCAAAAGAAAAGATTACGTCTTTCATTGAACACTGAATTTGACCGTATTAAAGACCCGAAAGGTATTTGTAAAGATGTATCAGGTTTGGGTAGATGGGGTAATGGAGATGTTGAAGTAGGTTTAGAGAATCTTAATGATTTAGATTACATAATGGAATTGATTGAACAAGCATTTGAAGAACAAGTAGAGGCTGTATAGTAATCACTTTACTTCTTAATTACGCAACGGAGACTATAAAGTAAACTATTATTTTAAATATAACTATAAGCTTGGTTTGTATGGAAACCAAACGGCAATATGAATAAACTCTCAAAAAAAATAAGGTTAGATATACTCAGAATGCTTTTATCAGAGCAGGATTTATTTGGAGAACCTCAAGAAGCTGTTAGTATCATTGATTTTTTAGATGAAATGTTTGATTTGAAATCTCTTCCATCAGAAGATGATAGATTCTCAAATGCTTATGAAGATGCTTTTCAGCATTTAGTCAATAATTACGATTGGGAGTATGAATATGTTCTAACAGATAGGTTTAACATTATTGATGACCCTGATGTATTTATTACCTTTTTAAATAAGATTATCCATCCAAATATTAGGAAAAAAGAAGATGATATTACGAGATACTATCTATTAATAAACCCTTATTTAGAAAAAGAAAATTTAAACTATTCACTTGAATCATATAATGATGAAGGTTTATCAGTCTATGAAGTTAAAGAAGTTAATAGCACAAGCAATGTACCTTCTACAATAATTGAAAACAAAATACCTTTTTATGTAGATAATAACCCTACTGGTTATTATGATTATAAAAATTCTCATAAAACTCCTCTCTCTTTTCCTTGTTTCGTTCTTGTTAATAATAGCGGCTGGAATGACTTTAGTAATAGGTCTTCGTATTATTTGTATTTCTATTCAAGCATTTCTGAATGTAAGAATATTGGTCCTGTAAAAATTATTCATCAAGAAGTAGATAATACGCCAGATATACTGAATGAAAGTTTCACCGTGTTAAATGAAAATTTTTGTTCACTTGGTCAGGATTATGAATATTATGAAAAATTAAAATCATTATTTGAAAAGACATACAATAGTATTTTTTGGGCGTTAAAAGACATTGCCATATATCCTGATATTTTAGAGGAGTTTGAAAACCACTACTATTTCAGAAATTCATTAATAAGGAATGATGAGCAAGAACAGCTATTACGTGAGGTAAAGTATCGTCTTTATGATTATAACCTAAAAAATCTTTACAGTTTCCAATATTCTTTTAAACCAAAGTTTGCTGATGAAGCAGTAGATGTTCATTTTGATTTTGATGCAAATAGAACTGTCCCAAGTAGGATTTTTGCTTTAATAGGTAAGAATGGTACAGGTAAAACCCAATTAATAACTTCTTTACCTATAGATATTTCTAAAAAAAAGGATGAAGTTTTTACTCCCAAAACACCTTTGTTTAGTAAAGTAATTGCAGTTTCTTATAGTGCATTTGATTCATTTGACGTACCAAAAAAAACAGCCGATTTTAATTATGTCTATTGTGGCCTCAAAGATTCAAAGGGTGAGCTTTATAGTGAAAAGGGTTTAAAACTTAGATTTCATAGCTCTTGGAAAAAGATTGCTACTAATAAAAGGTTTGATAAATGGCTTAATTTACTTCCTTTCTTTTTAGACCGTGAATTAATCAATGAGTTAATAGTTGGAGATGAAGATTCATTTGAAGAAAAAGTTGATATAAAAGGTTTTAATAGTGTTAGCAAAAAGCTTAGTTCAGGTCAAAGTATTCTCTTGTATATAATTACGGAGATTGTAGCAAATATTCGTTACGCTTCATTAGTTATTTATGATGAACCAGAGACCCATCTACATCCAAATGCTATATCTCAATTAATAAATGCAATATATAGTCTCACTAATGAATTTCAATCTTACTGCATCTTAGCAACACATTCTCCACTAATAGTTCGAGAACTCCTATCGCATAATGTTTATATAATGGAAAGAGAAGAAGCTGTTTTAAGTGTTAGAAAGCCATTTTCCGAAACGTTTGGTGAAAATTTGACGGTAATTACTGAAGATATTTTTGGTAATAATAGCATTCCAAATCAATACAAAAGGATATTAAATCGCTTAGTTGAATCAGGTAAATCTTATGATGAAATATTATCATTAATTGCATCTGACAATATTCCTTTGAGCCTTAATACAAGAATCTATTTAAAAAGTATTATTGATGAGAAATCTTAACGTTTATAGTGGAGACACATCAGATTTCTTAGATGAAGTTATTGGCTCAAAAAGAAACTCCAGCAAAGACCCAAATTACAAACAAAGAGTTAATATACTCGCTCCTGACATTAAGATTCTATTTGGTGATTATGAAACCGCTCATAATACGAATAATCACGTCAGTTTAACTCCAAACGGTTATGTAAACCAAGAAAAAACGGATTTGCTTAAATTGTATTCTTCTGGTAATTCAAGATTAATAAAATTAAAAAATAGTATTACAACTGTTTTAGATAACAGAGCTATGAATACTTGTCAGTATTGCACTACTGCACCAGTTGGTTCTTTAGACCATATTGTTCCTAAAGATGAATTTCCTGAGTTTTCAGTTAACCCAAAGAATTTATTGCCTGCGTGTACAACTTGTAACAGCCATAAAAATGAAAACTGGAAAGAGAATAACAAAACTATTTTCTTAAATCTTTATACGGACATTTTACCAAGTGAGCAGTATCTGTTTGTGGACTTGCTTATTACTGTAGATAACATTCAACCATCTTTTGAATTACGTAATGTTAATAATATAAATCCTGATTTTTTTGAATTATTAGAGAATCACTATTCACGTTTAAATTTACCTCAAAGATTTAAAAAAGAGAGCCATAAAGTCATTTCTGAGTTGACTAACTTAATTGCTGCAAGTAGTCATCTTCTTGATGAAAATCAAATAAAACAACTTGTTTTGACCAAAATAAATGAAGATAAAACCGTATTTGGTAATAATTATTATAAATCAATCTTAGAAGAAGCTTTAATAAACAATCAACAATATTTAGATAGTATATTGGGCTAATAATAGATAAAAGCATTTGGATATTCCCCAACGCACAGCCATTTGCTTCCAGTAGGTTCTTTTCGTTCGCTCGTGCCTCTCTTACTTCAATCACCCACTTCCTGCAACGTACAGCAAGAGAAGTCCTTCATTCATTTCCGTTGCACTTCAATTCATTCAGTCCTGCACTTGCTTTTCCCAACGCACATCCAAACGCAGGTAAAGCGGTGTTCCGCCTTCGTTCGTCAGCAAATAAAATCGCCAAGCCATTACAGCACATTTTTTGGAATACTTCAATTTTTAAAGGTCAAAAAAAGAGCTGCAATGCCCTTCGGGTACTTCGCTAAAGCTACGCAGCTTGTCACTTTTATTGCGTTCCTCTGTCAGTTGTCACGGTAGTTCCTTTGTCTTTTTTGCCACTTCCTTCCGTTCCTCCAGTCAGTCGCAAAAAATCCAACCACTACCCATAATTTTGCTCGCCTGCGGGTCGCTACGGGCTGCGGCTTACTGCTGTTTGATTTGCCTCCGCTATCGCTATGGCTATTAAAGCGGTAAGCCTTGTGTAAGTTCCGTTTCACTCCGCCTTTTTGTGTAAAGAAAAATTACAAAAAGGCTACGTTCCACTACACACATAGCTACAAACCACCCTTATCAGGGCTTCTGTTGGTAGCACCCTTGCTCCACTCGCAGGCGGCTCGCGTTGCTTGTCCAAAGTCCGCAATCCGTTCGTACCTCACTACTTGCAGCCATTGTCCAGCCGATTAGCTCAAGGCTGTTTTTACCTGCGTTTACGCACGATTTGACTAACGATACACATTCCAGTTAATAATTGAACTTAGGTTCTTTTAGAAATCCGACTTTTGATTTTATACTTCAATTAAAACAGTTTAAAAGAGTCAGTCTAATTCTCAATCCGATTATAGAGTAATAAAAAACTCAAACATAGAGCAAAGGTACAGGTGTGCGGATGCGAGAGCCACAAGGGTTCGCTTCGCCTGTTGGATAAAAAAATCTCCACCTTATAGGTAGTATTTTTTTTCCACAGCCCTTGCACCAATCGCACCGTTCCTGTGATACGGCACTATGTTTAATTTAATTTATTTCATTATGTATAAGTCACTCTTTTCAGTCCGTTGTGGTAGCCGTTGGTTGTTAGCGGGTATTCGTTCATCAGGTCGTCCTTTCTTTATAGGCGTAGTTCATTGTGGTGTTACAGATTACACCATTCGCCTATTTTGGTTAGAGTTATCATTATCAGAGCTTCCTTTTTAGGGGGCTCTTTTTTTTTCTCCTTGGAAGTGTATAATAAGTCAATAAATAATAGAGAAAAGCAAATATAGGCGGGTACGCTCTATGCCAACGCTCAAAGGGATTTTCAAGGTCAAGCCCTACGGGTTTTGATAAAAATCTCCACCCTTTGGGTAGTATTTTTTCCAAAAACCTTGACAACCCTTCCATACCCGCCTGAATCAGAGCTTTCTCTTTTATTTTTTTTCCTTTTTTCTTTTCTCTTTTAAAAATGAATGTGCGAAGCGAAGCGAGCAAATATTTAATGGCTCACTGTATGAAAACGTTTCGCATCAAAACCCACCGATTAAACCAGAATTATTCCGAACCTCATTTCTTTATATTGAATAAAGGATTGAATAGCGGAAAACCGCTGAATGAACCTTGTCCGAATTGCTTTGTCTGCATCACGACCAATGAAACCGATAAGGATTTTATGTATTGGCTTTGCTTCGGATTATGGAAATCTAAATCATTCCATTACTATCTAAAAGGTTCTGTAATTCCATTTATTACGATTGGAGATATTAAAAAGCACCTTCGAGATAGTGAAAATATTGCAAGTAAACATCCGCAGTTATTTCACCAGTCAATTCACCACCTAAAACTCTTAGAAATTAATGAGGAAAAACTCAAGCTTTCATTAAAAATTATTGATACCGCCAAAAAGGCAATCTTCTATAAGTTGATGAATAAAACAGGTGCGATTTGAACGCTGCATCTGTCATAAAATCAATTTCTTATAGGCAAAAAAGAGCAAAGAAAAGCAACAACAACCCTGACTAAACTAATGCATAGTTATTGAAGTATATTAGTTGAAAAGGGACAAAGCCGAGTCAAGTCCGTGCCAAGTCCGAACATTTGTTGAACCCCAAAAAATATAGAAAAGATGGGAAAAATTAATCAAGGTATTCTCGGTGGTGTCTCAGGACAGGTTGGGAATGTAATCGGTGGAACTTGGAAGGGCATTGATTACCTAAGAATTAAACCTTCCAGTGTAGCGAACCCAAGAACCGAAGGACAAGTTGACCAACGCTCAAAGTTTTCAACGGTACTTCGCTTCCTGCAACCAATGACAGACTTCTTGCGAGTTGGTTTCAAGTTGTATGCGAACAAGATGACACAGTTTAACGCTGCAATGTCTTATAACTTGAACAATGCAATTACAGGAGCTTATCCAAGTTTTGCTATTGACTACGCAAACTCTTTGGTAACTCGTGGAAATCTTACAGGTGCAGTTGGTGGAGCGGCTACTTCTCTAAGTGCTGCAACAGTAGATGTAACCTGGACAGATAACTCTGGAAGTGGAAGTGCAATGCCTACTGATAAAGCATTAATCTTGCTTTTCAATGCTACAAGAGGAGAAAGTGTATTTACCACAGCTGGACCAGTAAGGACAGCCGGAACAGAAAGCATTTCTGTGCCTTCTGAATACACAGGTGAAGATGTAGAGGTATTCTTAGCGTTTATCTCAGAAGATGGTTCTAAAGTAGCGAATAGCTCTTATTTAGGTTCTGTAACAGTTGCTTAATAGCGATTGACGTTTTCTTGAAAAACCGTCCTCATTTGGGGGCGGTTTTTTTATCTTTACACCTCTAAATTTTCCTATCTTTAGTCCTTAATTAGCTATAATTCAACACTTTTTGTTGCTTATTTGTATCTATTAATAGTTAATTATCTGATAATCAGTATCACATTACATTTTGTATTGGGAAGTAATAGGCTATACAACTCGGTTGATGTGTCTTCAATTTATCTCAACTAATAACCATACAAAATTGTATATTGCATTACAATTATTGTTATGGAGCATAATCTTTTCAAGTATATAAAACTCATTCTATTATTAGGCTTTACGCTAATTACCACGCAATTTAATGCCCAAGAATTACCTCCAATAAATACTTTTACACCACAACAATACAATGGTGAAAATCAAAACTGGGCTATTTCCCAAGCCCAAGACCAAACGATTTTTGTAGCCAATAAAGTAGGGCTTATAGAGTATAATGGTGCTAAATGGACACGCTACAATTCACCAAATGAAACAACTTTAAGAGCTGTAAAGGTGGTTGGTGAAAAAATTTACACAGGTGCTTACATGGAGTTTGGCTTTTGGACAAGGAATGCTTTTGGTGTTTTAGAATATACATCGTTATCTGCTAACAGTAATATCCCATTAATAGAAGATGAGCAGTTTTGGCAAATAATAAATGTAGACAACTGGATATTATTTCGATCCTTAAATAGAATATACATTTACGACACACAGGAAAACACCTATAAATTAATAGAAACAGATGCTGCCATTACCAAGCTTTATAAAGTGAATGATAGCATTTATTTCCAAGACATTAATTATGGTATTTATAGTATCGTTAATGGAAAGAAAACACTATTCCTTGATAATGCTATAGTAAAAGGAAATGTAGTTGTTAATATGTATAATTATAGAAATACCATATTAATTCAGACAGAAAATAATGGTTTCTACCAATATGAGAATAATAAATTGAAACCATGGACCAATGTTATAAATAGTAAGCTATCTAACTTTAGCGTATATAGCAGTATTAGGCTTAGGGATGGTGGTTTTGCGTTTGGAACCATTTCTCATGGTTTAATTGTGTTAAATGAGGAGTTTGAACTGGTATACGAACTAAATCAAAATCTTGGACTAAGTAATAACACAATACTTTCTATTTTTGAAGATAGTCATAGCAATATATGGTTGGGCTTAGATAACGGTATTAATTGTGTTAATAGCAAATCGCCTATTAAAATTTTTAATGATACAGAAGGTGATTTAGGTTCTGTATATACTTCCATTATTTATGAGGGGAATTTATATTTAGGAACAAATCAGGGATTGTTTTATAGAAATATGGATTTAGATCATAAAAAATTCACTTTTATAGAAGGGACGAAAGGTCAGGTTTGGTTTCTTAGTGATATCGATGATCAATTGTTTTGTGGTCATAATACAGGTACCTTTATAATAACTAATAATCGGGCAAATAAAATCGTAGATATTCAAGGAGCCTGGTCTGTAAAAACCATTCCAAACCATCCAGACCTTCTGTTACAGGGTAATTACAACGGACTGAATATTTTAGAAAAACAGCAAGGACAATGGGTATTTAGAAATAAAATTGAAGGGTTTGATATTTCTTCAAGATTTTTCGAAATGGTAGATGATAATACCATATTAATTAGCCATGAGTATAAAGGTGTCTATAAGGTAACAGTCGACAGTGATTATTTAACGGCAAAAAATATTGAAATTGATGCCATTGATAATGGGTTGAATTCGAGCTTGTTAAAGTATAATAACAAGGTGTATTATGTGTATAAAGAAGGTGCTTTTGTATACGATGTAAGTGCCAAATCCTTCAAAAAAGATGCCGTCTTAAGTCAGTATTTTAACCCCGTAAATTATTCATCAGGTAAGTTAATCTACGACGATGTTACACATACGCTTTGGGGTTTCAACAGTAAAGAAATTATTTATGTTAAAGCAGGAAAATTATCCAGCAAACCCGAAATAAAAAAAATAACCTTACCAAACAGCCTAAGGAATGGAGTAACTAGTTATGAGAATATCATTCATATAAAAGATAGCCAATATCTTTTTGGGACGTCCTCAGGTTATTTAATAATAGATATAAGCAAATTTAATAATACGACTAACAACGTTTTTATTAATTCAGTTAATAAAAGTGAATTAAATGGAAACGCAACTTTGCTACCATTAGATAGTCAAGCAGACTTAAAAGCAAAAGAAAACAATATAGCTTTTTCTTACAGTGTTACTCAATTCGACAAGCTAAAAGTTGTTGAATATCAGCATCAATTACTTGGAATCTATGATGAATGGAGCTCATGGTCTACAACACCAACAGTACGTTATAAGAATTTACCCTCAGGAAACTATACGTTTAACGTAAGAGCGAGAGTAAGTGAAAACCAATCTCAAAACACGGCAAGTTATCAATTTTATATTGGTAAACCTTGGTACATAACAAATACCGCCACCGCAATCTATCTAATAAGTTTTATCTTACTTATAATATTTTTACTGAGATTATATAATAGGTACCACATCAAACAAAGAAATAAATTATTAGTTAAAGCAGAAAGAGATTTAGCACTTAAAGACCTAGAAAATAAGCAACAGCAAATGCATTTCGATAACCTTAAACTGCAACAAGATATTGATGGAAAAAGTAGAGAATTAGCCATCTCTACAATGAGTTTAATAAGAAAAAACGAATTGTTAAATGGTATTAAAAAAGAGCTTAATGACATTAAGTCTAACAACGATATTAAACAGGTTGTTCAGATAATTGATAAAAACATAAACAATACAGACGACTGGAAGTTTTTTCAAGAAGCTTTTAATAATGCAGATAAGGATTTTTTACAAAAGCTAAAAGCAGAACACAGCAAATTAACACCAAACGATTTAAAGTTATGCGCTTACTTGCGGTTAAATCTATCTTCTAAAGAAATTGCACCATTACTAAACATTTCACCACGTAGTGTCGAAGTAAAGCGATATCGTTTAAGAAAAAAAATGAATTTACCGCACGAGACGAGTTTGGCTAACTACATCATAGAGTTGTAATAGTATTACAAACAGTAATTTTTCCCATACATTACCACAACATTTTTAGATTTCTTAAAATTTTCTTAAAATCGATAGTCTTCTTTTATTGTCTCAAACATCACACTATAACTGTATCTCTAATGCTGATTTAGCAATTTACACCTGTTTTAATTAGATTGTATATTATTTGTAGCGGTTGTTATTAACAAATCATCAATGTTTTGACTTAATTTTGAGAATACAATAAAACTAATTCGATGAAAATAAAATTTTCCTTACTTTTTACTTTCTGCATAAGCGTTTTTTCTTATGCCCAAACAATAAGTGTATCAGGTACTGTTACAGACATTGCAGATGGACAGCCTATTCCTGGTGTAAACATCATAGTTAAAAATACTAATAATGGTGTTTCTACAGATTTCGATGGAAAATATGTTTTAGATAACGTCCCAGAAAATGCAACAATTCAATTTAGCTACGTTGGTTACATATCTAAGGAGCAAGCAGTGAATGGACAATCCTTAATTGATGTAGCTCTCGAAGGCGATGTTGGCAAATTAGATGAAGTGGTATTAATAGGATACGGTTCCCAAAAGAGAAAAGAAGTTACTGGAGCTGTATCAACCATTTCCAGCGAAACAATAGAAGCTTTAAAACCAACACGTATTGAACAAGCTTTGCAAGGACAGGTTGCTGGTGTAAATGTCACTTCTCAATCTGGAGCACCAGGAAGTACATCAGATATTAGAATACGGGGTATTTCTACCAATGGAGATAATAAACCATTAATTTTACTCGATGGTAATGTAATAGAAGATTTAAGTGTAATTAATCCTGGAGATATTGAAAGCTATACTGTTTTAAAAGATGCTACAGCAGGCATCTATGGTGTAAGAGCTGCAAATGGTGTTATTTTAATTACTACTAAAACAGGTAAAAAAAACAGACCACTTACGTTTAATTACGACGCTTATGCTGGTTTTCAAAAAACCACACGTAAAATTCCATTATTAAATGCAACAGAATATGCGTTAATTAAAAATGAAGCAGCCGTTGCTGCTGGAAACGATTTACCATTTCCAAATACCTTTGATTTAAACAAAGGAACAGATTGGCAAGACGAAGTTTTTGAAACCGCTCCAATATTTAATAATTCAATTACTGCAAGTGGAGGCACAGAAAAATCAACCTATTCTTTTGGAGCATCGTTATTAACCCAAGATGGTATAATTGGAGGCAGCAAAGCAAATTTCACCAGATATACTTCTCGTATTAATTACGGATTAGAAATTTTAGAAAACTTAAATTTTAAGGCGAATTTAATTTATACAGGCACAACAAGAAAAACCTTACCAGAAAGTGGTTTAGGATCAGTATTATTTAATGCTTTAAATTTTGCACCAACTGATGCACCGAGAGATGAAAATGGCGAATTTACATCATCTGCAGGGTATCCAATTGAAGTTGTAAACCCATTAAAACAAATTGATAACACATTTAATAGAACTGAAGTCGATAAAATAAGTGGAGTATTTGGTTTGAATTATAAATTTTTAAAAGGTTTTAGTGCTGAAGCGAATTACCAATGGAATTATTCCGAAGTAAGAAGTAGAGGTCTTAATCCACTTGTAGAATATGGTAATGGCTCTGTTTTCGATAATACCGATAATGTACAGTTTACCGAAGGAATAAATTTTTTCAGAGATTATACGTTTGATGCTTTTATTAATTATGAAACATCCTTTAATGATAATACACATAATATACAAGCGACGCTTGGAACCTCAATCTTTAAAACTACAGGAGATTTTTACTTAACTGTGGGTAATGGTTTGCCAGAAAACACCGCTTTTAGTGATGCAGACATTAATGATGCTGAAACTATTACAGATCCTTACGCTCAAATTAGTAACCGCTTTTTCGACTCGAGATTACTTTCTTACTTTACAAGAATACAATATAATTACAAAGGAAAGTATTTATTTTCCGGAGTTGTAAGACGTGATGGTTCCACAGCGTTTGGTCCGCTAAATAAATTTGGAATATTTCCATCGGCATCAATAGGTTGGGTAGCTTCAGACGAGTCTTTTTTAGAAAACAGTAATGTTATAGATTTTTTAAAGTTCAGAAGCTCTTATGGAATTCTTGGTAATGATAGAATACCAGCTTTTGCTTTCGAATCTTTATTAGATGGAGAAGGCGTTTATGTTTTTGATGATGTTTTACAGTTTGGAAATGCTGTTGGAAGAATTTCTAATCCCGAGATTCAATGGGAAGAGCAAAAAGCATTCGATATTGGTTTCGAAACAAGATTACTAAATAATAAAATAGATATCACTGTAGATTATTTTAGCCGTAGAACAGAAGATTTATTATTACCAGTAGAGAGTTCTTTAATTTTAGGTAGTTCTGCACCAGGATCAAGTAATCCAATAGTTAATGCTGGAACTGTTGAAAATAAGGGTGTTGAGTTTCAAATAAGTTATAAAGATAATTTATCAGATAATTTTAAGTTTAATGTAAGTTATAATTTTGCTACATTAAAGAACGAGGTATTACAGGTAAATAACAGCATAGGTTATGAGGTTGGCGGAAGTTTTGGCATTGGCCAGGCAAACCCACCGTCAAGAATGCAAGTTGGTCAACCAATAGGTGTGTTTTATGGATTACAGACTGATGGTATTTTTCAAAACCAAGCCGAAGTAGATGCACATCCATCACAGTTAGCATTAGGGGCTAATGCTCAGGCAGGAGATTTACGTTTTGTCGATGTCAATGGCGATGGTGAAATAAACTTTGACGATAGAACGTTTATTGGAGATCCAATTCCAGATGTTACCATGGGATTAAATTTAACGTTCGATTATAAGAACTTTGATTTCCAGACGTATTTCTTCGCTTCTATAGGAAATGATATCGTTAGAAATTATGATAGAAACAGTGCTAAAACTAATTTAACTACTTATATTTTAGACAGATGGACAGGTCCAGGCACTACCAACAGTAATCCAAGAGTTACAGAAGGTGCTACTTCTAACACAGCATTTTCAGATTATTTCGTAGAAGATGGCTCATTTGTAAGAGCACAAAACATGCAGTTAGGTTATACTTTTAATCGTGACAAATTGCAAAATATTGGTTTAGAAAATTTTAGACTATACGTATCTGTAAGTAATGCCTTTACATTAACAAAGTATAGAGGATTCGATCCAACTACTTCAAATGGAGCACCAATAGGTAGTGGTATTGATAACGGATTTTATCCAAACCCAAGAACATTTTTATTAGGAACTAACGTAAAATTTTAAATAATGAAAACGAATATAAAATACATACTATTGCTTTTAATTTCAGTAGTTACTGTTATTTCTTGTAGTGACGATTTTGTAGATGTAGAATCTCAAAATGAAAGTTCAGAAAACTATTTTAATTCTGAAGAAGATTATCAAAATGCTCTAATTGGTGCTTACGATTTATTACAATCTACCTACCTTAATGTAATGTTAGGCGAAATCGCATCAGATAATACTTTAGCTGGAGGAGAAAGCGCCACAGATGTTCCGGGAATTCAGCAAATTGATGACATGATTCATACACCAAGTAATGCACAGTTACGTTCAATTTGGGGCTGGATGTTCGCAGGTGTTAATCGTGCTAATTACATTTTAGAATTTCAGGATAAAACAGATTTTTCAGGTAAAGAAAACGTATTGGCTCAGGCACGTTTTTTAAGAGCATATTACTATTTCGAACTGGTAAAATGGTTTGGTGATGTGCCTTTAATAGTAGATGAACGTTTTCTTTTTGGAGATCAGTTTGAAGTCGATAGAACACCAAAGGAGCAAGTATATGCACAAATGGAAATCGACTTAATATACGCTATAGATAATTTACCTTATGTACAATCGCAAACAGGTCGTATAACAAAAGGATCTGCTCAAGCACTTTTAGGTAAAATATATCTCTATCAAAATAAATTTGGAGCATCAGCAATTGTGTTAGAAGATTTAATAAATTTTGGTCCGCACGATTTAATTTCAGACTATACCACACTTTTCGAAAATGATAATGAAAACACCGTAGAATCTGTGTTCGAAGTACAATATACAGACCTTGAAGGTGCAGGATTCGAATGTTTGCAGTGTAGTGAAGGAAATGTAGCCGTTGGTTTTAACGGTATTCGTAATTATAATGGACCAATGTTCGATTCTGGATTTAGTTTTAATGTACCAACTCAGGAAGTAGTAGATGAATTTGAAGACGATGACCCAAGAATAGATACTGCTATTTTAGATATAGATGCATGGGCAGCATCAACAGGAGCAACCTTTGGAACAGGTTATGAACATACAGGCTATTTTAACAGAAAATATATTGCACGTCAGGGAGACTCTAACATTGGTGATCAAAATTTAACAAACCCTAATAATTACAGAGCCATACGTTATGCAGATGTATTACTAATGGCTGCCGAAGCGCTTAATAGAGGTTCAATTGCAGATGACAGAGCTCAAAACTATTTGAACGAAGTAAGACAACGTGCGTTTGGCGATATGGATCATAACGTAACCGTAACAGGTGCTGCATTAACAGATGCTATTTATCACGAGCGTCGTGTAGAATTAGTTGGAGAGGGACATCGTTTTTTCGATTTGGTGAGAACAGGTCGTGCAGCCTCAGAAATAGATGGCTTTGTAGCAGGTAAACACGAATTGTTTCCTATTCCTCAAATTGAGATAGAATTAACAGGTAATCGCTGGTCTCAAAATCCAGGATATTAAAAAATTAATATGAAAATAAAAATGAAAAATAAGATGAAAAATTTTAAGTACATTATTAGCTTATTCGTTGCCATTACAGCCATTATTGGTTGTTCAACCGACGACGATTTACCAGATGTTAGCGTGTTACCAGCGCCATCGAATGTGGCAGCCGTAATTACTATTGCGCAAGATAATTCTGGTCTTGTAACCATTACACCAACTGGCGAAAATGTGGCTAGCTTTAGAGTAAACTATGGCGATGGTTCAGGGTTAGATTCAGGACTATTAAACCCAGGAGAAAGCACTCAAAACACATATACAGAAGGCACTTACGAAGTTGTAATTGCAGCCACTGGTATAAATGGTAAAACAACCGCTGTAGCGCAAACTATAGTTGTTGCATTTCAAGCACCACAAAATTTAGTGGTTACTATAGAGAATGATAGCGCAGTCTCTAAGCAAGTTAATGTTACTGCTACAGCAGACTTTGCTATGTCTTACGAGGTAGATTTTGGAGATCCGGCAGGAACAGTTTTATCTTCAAATATTGGCGAAACCACCTCTTTTATATATGACGATGCAGGCACTTACACCATAACAGTAACTGCTTTTAGTGGTTCAGTAGATACATTATCTTATTCTGAAGATTTTGAAGTAACCGAAATCTTAGCTCCAGTTGCAGCAGCACCTACACCTCCTAATAGAGATGATGCCGATGTGGTTTCAATTTTTAGTGATGCTTATAATGATGTTACTTTAGATGAATTGCCAACAACATGGTCTGCCACAACTTTTGAAGCAACTACAGTAGATGGTGATAATGTGTGGAAACTATCAGATTTAGATTTCTTAGGTATGGTAACTAATTATGTTGATGGCGTAGATTTAAGCAACATGGAGAAAATGCATATCGATTATTGGGTACCCTCAGGAGCAACAAACGAATTACTTGTTAAAATTGTAAATACCGTTGATGGAGGAGAAGCAGAGCAGTCTTTAGGAACTACTGTTGCAGGATCTTGGCAAAGTATAGAACTTGATATGACAGGTTTCGACAATGGAAACTTAGCTAATAAAAATAATATAACACAGCTATTAATAGATTCAGATGGTGTTTCGGCTTTTGTTTATATAGACAATTTTTATTTCTATAGAGATGCTAATACAGGTTCTACATTTGATGACGGATTATTAACTAATGGAGATTTCGAAAATGGAGCTAATCCATGGATAGTTGGTGTAGACGATAACAGTCCTGCTCCAGTAGTAACCAATGGCGGTAATACTTATTACTCTGTAGATGTCACTTCAGCAGGAGATGCATTTGCTGTAAACGTAAGCCAGAAACTTGAAATTTTTCAAGACGAAACCTATACACTTACTTTCGATGCATGGTCAGATGTTAACAGATCAATCATAGCAGGTATAGGTTTAAGTTCAGGCTCTTTTGCCAATACAAGCCAATCGGTAGATATAACACCAACAGTAACTACTTATACTTTAACATTGACTGCCACAGGTTTTGGTGCAACAGATGCTCGCGTACTCTTCGATTTAGGTGCAGAGATAGGAATGGTAAATATCGATAATGTTTCGTTATTTGTAGCCTCTTCAAATTTATTAACTAATGGAGATTTTGAAAATGGAGCTAATCCATGGATAGTTGGCGTAGACGATAATAGTCCTGCTCCAGTAGTAACAAATGGAGGAAACACTTATTATTCTGTAGATGTCACTTCAGCAGGAGACGCATTTGCTGTAAACGTGAGTCAGAAACTTGAAATTATTCAAGACGAAACGTACACGCTAACTTTCGATGCGTGGTCCGATGTTAACAGATCAATCATTGCAGGTATAGGTCTAAGTTCAGGCTCTTTTGCCAATACAAGCGAAAATGTAAGTATAACTCCAACAGTTTCGACTTATACACTAACCTTAACTGCAACAGGATTTGGTGCTACAGATGCTCGAGTACTTTTCGATTTAGGTGCAGAAATAGGAATGGTTAATATAGATAACGTATCGCTGTCTATTAATTAAGATTGAACCTTTATTTAAAGACAATCTAAAAAAATATATGCTATGAAAATGAAATTAAAATTAATAATACCTCTGTTTAGTTTAGTGTTTTTTGTCCTTGCATGTCAAGATGAAGACCAAACCTTTGGAGAAATTAATGCACCCACTAATATTACGGTTACAACTAATATCATAGGGCAGGATGCTGCTAATCCAAATGGAGATGGTAGCGGTGTTGTAACGTTTACAGCCACTGCGGATAATGCTTTAAGTTACAAATACAGTTTTAGTGGTGTAGAACAAAACGCACCTTCTGGAGTTACAACCTATACCTTTGCAAATTTAGGTGTAAACACGTATGTAGTAACAGTTGTTGCTTATGGCGTTGGTGGTGTGTCTACTACCACAACAATAGAAGTAGACGTTTTAGCAACTTATTCGCCGCCTGCAGCCTTATTAGAAACATTAGTAGGAGATGGCTCAAAAACATGGAGAATTAAATCTGAACAGCAAGGGCATTTTGGTCTTGGACCAGTAGGAGGAGATGTTCCAGCTCAATGGTACGGAGCAGGACCAGGAGAAAAATCAGATACAGGAATGTACGATGATCGTTATATCTTTAATGCTGATGGTACATTCACTCATATTGTAAACAGTACAAACGATGATCCAACAGTTGATCCTACGGGAACGGTGTTTGGTCGTGTAAATTTAATAGACGAGTTAGGTCCTCATACCGAAACACCAAATGGAGCAGATATAGAAAATTATCCTTACCAAGATTATTCTGAAAATTGGGTAATTACTGCGCCTGGCGGAGTAGAAACAATTAATTTGTCCGGTTTAGGTTTTATAGGATATTATACTGGTGGTGACCATAAATACGACATTTTTAGTCGTGATGTTCCTAATGAGTTAGTTTTAAGAACAACAGATGGTAATGGTGAATTCGATTGGTGGTTTATTATTACATCTCTCGAAGAAGGAGAAACGGAAGGCTTTCAAACCATTTATAACAATATAGTATGGCAAGATGAATTTGATGTTGATGGCGCACCAGATCCTCTAAAGTGGACATACGATTTAGGTACTGGCGATAATGGTTGGGGAAACAACGAAGCACAATCTTACACAAATAATGCAGACAATGTAATTGTGGATGATGGGATGCTTAAAATAACTGCAAAAAAAGTAGGATCAGATTACACTTCAGCACGTTTAAAATCTGAAGACTTATACGAATTTACTTATGGAAGAATAGAGGCACGCGCTAAATTACCATCCGCTCAAGGCACCTGGCCAGCAATTTGGATGTTAGGAGAAGACTATGCAACTAATACATGGCCTGGATGCGGTGAAATGGATATTATGGAGCATGTTGGTAATGATTTGAATGCTATTCACGGAACATTACACTATCCAGGTATGTTTGGTGCAAATGGTGATGGAAGTACTATTAATGTAGATACTGCAACATCAGAGTTCCACGATTATACTTTAGAATGGACTCCAGATGTTATAAAGATTGTTGTAGATGGTGAAGTTTTTCACTCTGTAATTAATTCTGCATCATTGCCTTTTAACAGCGATTTCTTTTTAATATTAAATGTAGCAATGGGAGGAACCTTTGGTGGAGATATTGACCCTGCATTTACACAAGACACTATGGAAATTGATTATATAAGAGTTTACCAATAACATGAAAAAAACAGCAATCCTATTATACCTTAGTTTCTTTGTTGCAATTTTATCCTGTAATCAAGAGACAGAAAAAGTCTTTGCTTTAAATTCAGCAACAACGAATTCGGGCTATACCGATATTGATAATAAGGTAAACGAATTATTATCTAAAATGACCTTAGAAGAAAAAATAGGTCAAATGAATCAATACAACGGTTTTTGGGATTTAACAGGGCCAGCTCCAAAAGCAGGAGATGCAGCTAAAAAATACGAGCATCTGCGTAAAGGGTATGTAGGTTCTATGCTTAATGTTAGAGGTGTGGAAGATGTAAGAAAGGTGCAAAAAGTTGCAGTTGAAGAATCCAGACTTGGCATTCCACTTATAATAGGTTTTGATGTTATTCATGGTTACAAAACGTTAAGTCCAATACCATTAGCAGAATCTGCGAGTTGGGATTTACAAGCTATAAAAAAATCGGCAGAAATGGCAGCTTTAGAAGCATCTGCAGCAGGTATCAACTGGACATTTGCTCCAATGGTTGATGTGTCGAGAGATGCACGATGGGGACGCGTAATGGAAGGTGCTGGAGAAGATACCTATTTAAACTCTAAAATTGCAGCAGCCAGAGTAAAAGGATTTCAAGGCGAAAATTTAGCTAATAATAATACAATTGCAGCATGCGCAAAGCATTTCGCTGCTTATGGTTTTGCCGAAGCAGGTCGAGATTATAACACAGCAGATATTGGTACATCAACACTGTTTAATGTTGTTTTACCTCCATTTAAAGCAGCAAAAGATGCAGGAGTAAAAACATTTATGAATTCCTTTAATGAGCTTAATGGTGTACCAGCAACTGGAGATAAATACCTTCAACGCGACATATTAAAAGGAAAATGGGACTTTAAAGGTTTTGTGGTTTCAGATTGGGGATCAATAACAGAAATGATTGCACATGGCCATGCCAAAGATGGAACTCATGCGGCTGAAATGGCAGCTAATGCAGGATCAGATATGGACATGGAGTCTTATTTATATGTTAATGAGTTAGCAAAATTAGTTAGAGACGGAAAAGTAGAACAATCCGTTATAGATGATGCAGCAAGACGCATTTTAAAAGTAAAATTTGAATTAGGATTGTTTGACGATCCTTATAAATATTTGGACGATGCACGTGAAAAAGAAATTACTGGTAGTAAAATACTCCACGATGCAGCCTTAGATATGGCTAAAAAATCCATTGTCTTACTTAAAAACGAAGGTAGTATTCTTCCGCTTAAAAAAGAAGGTTTAAATATAGCGGTAATAGGTGCTTTAGCCTCAGATAAAACAAGTCCGTTAGGAAGTTGGCGTATTGCTGCCGAGGATAGCACAGCTATTTCGGTTTTGGAAGGTTTAAAAAAATATTCAGGAAATACCATTACTTATGCCAAGGGAGCAGATGTGGTTGTGGATAACCCTAATTTTATTACAGAAGTAAAGATAAATTCAACAGATAAATCAGAATTTGGTAAAGCAGTTTCTATAGCTAAAACAGCCGATGTAGTTATAATGGTACTCGGAGAACACGGTTTTCAAAGTGGAGAAGGAAGAAGTCGAACAGATTTAGGATTGCCTGGCGTTCAGCAGGAATTATTAGAAACTATTTATAAAGCCAATAAAAATGTAGTATTGGTTTTAAACAATGGAAGACCGCTTGCTATAAAATGGGCAGACGCCAATGTTCCTGCAATAGTTGAAGCATGGCAACTAGGAACACAAAGTGGAAATGCCATTGCACAAGTCCTTTATGGCGATTATAATCCAAGCGGAAAATTGCCTATGAGTTTTCCAAGAAGTATTGGTCAAGTACCAATTTATTACAATTATAAAAATACAGGAAGACCAAGTTTACCAGGTGCAGATGTGGTATTCTGGTCTCATTATCAAGATGAAAAAAATGATCCGTTATACGTTTTTGGTCACGGTTTAAGCTACACAACATTTAGTTATAAAAATTTAAAAGTAAATAATTCTTTTAAGGACTCTAAAGAAATTACAGTTTCAGTAACGTTAACCAATACAGGAAAAACTGAAGGAAAAGAGGTTGTTCAATTGTATTTACGAGACATGTATGCAAGTATTACTAGACCAGTAAAAGAATTGAAAGGATTTGAAA
Source organism: Lacinutrix chionoecetis (assembly GCF_053604665.1). NCBI lineage: Bacteria > Pseudomonadati > Bacteroidota > Flavobacteriia > Flavobacteriales > Flavobacteriaceae > Lacinutrix > Lacinutrix chionoecetis. The sequence continues at coordinate 15,051 of NZ_JBSHNQ010000053.1, read as the reverse complement.
TAGTCGCGCTAAATCCTGGCGAATCACGAAACATTACGTTTACCCTTACGGAGAATGAGCTAGGATTTTTTAATAATACTGGACAATTTATAGTTGAACCAGGCGATTTTAAAGTTTTTGTAGGTACAAGTTCTAAAGCGAATCTTGAAGCTAAATTTACACTGTAACAGAATAATATAATGTAATTTTTCCGTAGCCAGACTAAAAACAAGAATAAGGGCTACTATTTCTCATATTTATTTCCCTCTTTGGTGTTCAACATCCAGAGCCAGAAGTAGTTTATAATATTACCGTAGGAGTTAAAATTGGTAGCATAAAAGTTGCCGGACTCTTATTTAATAGTGAATACTATTAACATTGATTAAGGAATAGTCTTTAATCTAATCTTGTAAAAAAGTAAATCCAATTATCGGCTATAACTACTTTTTTATACTAATCTATAAAAATTATGAAAAACTTTACCTTATTAATTATCTTACTTTCTTTGAATTTAGGATTTTCCCAACAACAGATTTATAACTTAGGTTTTGAGTCTGGAGATCCAGATGGAGACATAAATGCTTGGACAACGTTCGATCCTCCTGCTCCAGCATTTGAAATCGTTACAAATCCCGATCCAGATGGTGTTAATCCATCAGCAACCACTCAAGTCTTAAAACTTAATATGGTTGGAGCAGCACCATGTTATGCAGGTGCTGTTAATTTTCATGGTACTTTAGGGACTTGGGAGTTAGATGCAGCAGTACCAAGTAATTTATCTCTAAGTATGGATGTAAACAGGAGCAGTACCAATGGAGTAGTAGGTATAAAATTCGCAAATGCTACAAACGGCACCGTATTCGAAATTACCGATGCCCAAGGTCAAGTTTCGGCTGCAGATACATGGGAAACACTAACCTGGGATATTTCTGGCTTCAATGTGGGAGATAATGTAAACATTGACCAAATGGTCGTTTTTATAGACTTTACTTGTGGAGGACCTGATACAACAGAAGACGTACAATTGTTAGTCGACAATATTACATGGGGTGCCAATAAACTATCTGAACCAACCGAGCCATTTGATGGAACAATTAATTTTGATGCTAATGCCGCATGGGGAGGATTTATGAATGTTTTTGAGTTGCCCGAAAATGGAGGAGCCTACCAGTTTGGAAGTGGTTGGGCAGTTCCAGATTTAAAAACTGTTATTAATACAGGTAACTCTACAATGACTTTGCAGCCCAATTTTAACACCTATGCAGATAATTCTACGGATGCTTTTTGGGTGAATCAGACTACTTTAGAGGGTAATAAAGATATGGAGGCAAGCACTGTAATTGGAGACAATTCTTTAGTAGGCCAAACCTTTACTTTTACTGGTAATGTATCGTCGAATACTCTTGATGTTGCCTACAACGCATACGCTTTTATTAGAATATTTGATGGTGGCTTTACGCTTTTAGAAGAAATAACAGCACCGCTAACTGCAGGATCAAATTACAACGTTACATACAATAACTCGCAACCTGGAGCAGTAAATATACAATATGGTTTTACAGTTAGAGGCCGTAATGCTAATCCAGCAAACGAGGCTGCGTTAGGTAATATAATCATTCAACCAGCATCATTGGGAGTAACAGAATTTAATATTTTAGATACTGTAAAAGTATATCCAAATCCAACCTCAAATTCATGGCAAATGACGTCTCATGAAGAAATCTTAGATATTGAAATTTTCGATATTTTGGGTAAGCAGGTAACGAAAATGCAACCCAACGTTAACAATTTCACGGTTGATGCCTCTTATTTCGAGACAGGAATGTACTTGGCTAAATTAAGTACCGCATCAGGAAACAAAACCTTTAAACTTATTAAACAATAAGTTAACTTTAATATAGTAATATAAAAAGTGCGTCTGATAGAGACGCACTTTTTTATTTTAAAGAGCTGTGCTATAATTTTTTTACAAGCGCAGTCACATTGCCATCTTTAGTGTCAATTTTAAAAACTTGACCTTCATCGTTATTTGTTTTAAAGCTTTTTAAGCTGTTTAAATCGAGTGTGTCTGGCGAGTAAGTGGTATTATCTGTTAACAAAAAAGTTCTCAATTTAGGATTGGTATTTACAATTTGATAAAACTTCCCATTAGTTGTCGCAGTTTCTTTTAATTGTATAAAGTCAACAGTTATTAACTTATACTCACCATTAGTAAGAATTTGTCTAATCAAGCAGTTGTGAGATGTCGGTTCTTTAGTTAAGATATTGGTAATGTTTTCAGGAATTTTATTTTTTGTTTGAGAAGGTTCAGTAGGGTTGTTGTTAGCAATGGTTTCTTGAATAACTTCTTTATGTTCATTGTCTTCTGTTTTAAGAACAGGACTTGCATTAGTTTGAGTAATTACGGTCTCTTCTGTAACCTCTGGAACGTCTTTTTTTTCATTTAGCATCACCAATCTAACTGCCTTTTCACAAGGCCAATTTTTTGGTAGAATTAGCTGGTTTGTTTTGCTATCTAAAGCTAAAATAGCATTAGCAGTTTCAAAAACCCCTTTTTTGGTGACTACGCCTGTAATGTAATTATTTTCACCCCATTTCATGAGGTAGGAATTATCATTAACTTTTCTAATTGTATAAATAGTGGCAGAGCCATCATTACATTGCCATTGGCCTTCAAAGCCACTTAAATCTTCTTTGCAAGAAACCATGGATAATACTACTAACCCTAAAATAACTATTCTATACATATTCATTCTTTGTTTTCTTATTTAATCAATCTAAATTTAAGAGTTTATTTTAAGTAAAACCAATTATAAAAGTGTTTTCTGTTTTACAGAAACTAAAAAAATTGTTCAAATTATTCACAGTTCTCACTTAAAATTACTCTTTATAGATAAAACCTTACACTTATTCGTATTTATATTAGCTATTAGTAATTATTATATACTTTTATTCTAAAGCAAACAAACGCTCAAAACTGCCAGCTTCCCAAATGGAATACAATTTTAATACAACTCTAAATCAAGTCATTCACATCGCACAATCTATAGCAAAAGAGTATTCTCACAAAGAATATTCTTCAGCTCATTTATTAAAAGCATTATTGCATCGCGATATTGGGATGCTAAAATATATTGAAAGCATTGGGAAAGATGCTTATTATATAGAAGAATGGGCAGAGGTAAGGTTAGAATCTTTTCCAAAGACTAACAAAATACCAGAAAGTCCTGGACATGACGCCTCGGTAGAAGCTGTTTTTAATGAAGCTGAAAGTGTAAAGCTTAAGTTAGGCGTGGACGACATAAATGTTTATTGTGTATTGGCAGCCTTAGCAACACCTGGCGTTGGTTTTTCATTCGAACAACTTAAAACATTTCCGTTACAGGCAGACGATGTTATAAACAACAAAGGCAAAAAAGTTTCAAAAACGGTCAATTCAGGTACTGTAGGCAATTCGAAGTCTTCAAATGCTGAAGTTAACGGAACAATAAAATACACTATAGATAAAAGTGAATTAGCCAACAATGCACTATTAGAGCTTATTTCTGGTAGAGATGCCGAAATTAAAATGATTACCGAAATTTTAGGAAGGCGTTCTAAGCCAAACGTCATTATTTTGGGTGATCCAGGTGTAGGTAAAACGGTTATGCTTAATGGATTAACCTATGCTACGGCAAGCGATAACATTCCGGAACATTTAAAAGGGGCAAAAGTATTTGAGCTAGATTTTATAAGTCTGGTTTCTGGAGCAGGATATAAAGGAGAGATAGAAGACAGATTAAAAAAGCTACTCGAAGATATAAAAGCGCATGATAAGGCAATTCTGTTAATAGATGAACTAAATACAATTACAGATAAGAGTAATGGCAACCAAGGCTTGGTTAATATTTTAAAGTCTGAATTGGTAAAAGGGGAACTCACCATTATTGCAACAGCAACAAACGATGCATTTAGAAAACATATTGAGGTAGATGAAGGATTAGCCAGACAATTTGAAACCATAAATCTGGAAGAACCTTCACCAACGGAAGCACTTAGGATGATTGAAAACACAATCTCCTATTACACAAACCACCATAACCTTGATATTAATAACGAAACCATAGCAGAGGCTATTAGATTAGCACAACGTTATAATAAAGAACGTAGCTTGCCGGATTCAGCAATAGATTTAATAGACAGGACAATGTCTGCAGCAAAGTTTATGATTGAGACGTCTGTAGCAGAGATAGAAGTATTAAAAGAAAGAGTAGCAGCTTTAAAAGAAGAAAAGCGACCAAAAGAAGAAGCTCTTAGCGAAATTAACTGGATGTATACACAAATGAAAGATAAGTTAAGCTATCTTTTGTTTACCGAGCTTGAAGAAGAAAATAAATTAGAACAGATAACAACACCAGCAAAAGGTTATAAAGAATTAAATTCTATTTTAGAAAAGCTGTTAAAAGTCGCTTCAAAAGAGAAAACGGCTGTTAATAAAAATGATATTGCCTTAACCATTGCAAATAAAACAGGTATTCCAACAGGAAAATTACAGGCAGACGAAAAGGATCGCTTGTTAAATATGGAAGATCAACTAAAAAAACGGGTTATTGGTCAGGATCATGCCGTGAGAGTAATAACAGAAGCTGTTTTAGAATCGCGATCAGGATTAAGCAAACCAGGTTTGCCAATAGGTTCATTCTTTTTCTCTGGTCCAACCGGAACAGGAAAAACAGAATTAGCTAAGGCACTTGCAGAGTTTTTATTTCAAACCGAAACCTCAATTATTCGATTTGATATGTCGGAGTTTAAGGAAGAACATTCTGCTGCACTCTTATATGGAGCACCACCAGGTTATGTAGGTTATGAAGAAGGTGGTTTATTGGTGAATAAAATTAGACAAAAACCATATTCTATTGTGTTATTCGATGAAATTGAAAAAGCACACCCATCGGTTTTCGATATCTTTCTACAAATTCTTGACGAAGGTAAACTGCACGATCGATTAGGTAAAGAAGGCGATTTCTCTAATGCAGTTATTTTATTTACCTCAAATATTGGTAGTGACCATATCGTTGAATCTTTTAACCAAGGCGTAGTACCAAAGTCTAATGATTTGTTAGAAATGATGGGAAGGCATTTTAGACCAGAGTTTTTAGGAAGGTTAACAGAAATTGTTCCTTTCTCTCCAATAATGGAAGATTTTATAACAAAAATTTTTAAAATTCAGCTAAAAGATTTATACAAGGCCTTAGACAAACAAGATATGACTCTTACTTTAAGCGATAAGGCTACGACACATCTTGCAAAAAAAGGATTTACACCAAAATATGGGGCTAGACCATTAAGAGGTGTTATACGAACAGATTTAAGATCACCACTTTCTAAAAAAATAATTTCAGGCGAATTAACCAAAGGAGCAAAAATTAAAGTAGATATCGATAAAAAGGGTGAATTGACTTGGGATATATCAAAATAAATAATTCATTATAAAAAAAATAGTTTTATATTTAACACTAATATTAATCAAAATTGCACTAAAATGAGTGATACATACGGAATAGGAGGTAATGAAGTTAAAACTGATGCAGCTGAAGCTATTCAGGACATTCCTCAAAATAGAACCCTTCTTGTCGAGAAATTAACGCAAGACCAACCAATAAAACCAGAAATAGTTAAAGGTTTAAAAACTATAGACGATGTTTTTGAGCATTATAAACCAAATGTTGAGGTTGAATTTGAAAACGCAGAAGGTGTAGGCAAAAAAGAGACGCTTAATTTTAAAGGATTAGGAGATTATGGAGCTATAGGTATTACCAAGCAAAGTAAATTTTTAAAGGAATTAAGTGTTGAAAAAGATCAATATGTAAAAATTGCAAAGCAATTAAAAACGAATAAAATACTACGATCTGCTTTAGAAGATCCAGAGGCTAAACAAGCACTAATGGATTCTATAAGAGCATTATTAACCGAAATTGAAGCAAATAAATAGATATGGCTACATCTCAAAACAAAACACAAGCATTTAAACCTGTTGAAAATCCCTCAGAGTTTTTAAAAGACAATAGCGAAAAGTTAGCAAAATACGGTGGATTTGATTTAATGGAGGCTTGTGTGGAAGGCGTTCAAAATATGAACCCTGAAAGAAAGGCAAGAAAAAAGATTTTTTTAACCGAAAATGCTAAAAAAGACGAACGCGAAACTTTAAAAAAGGTCTTAGAAATGTGGTCTTCTATAATGTCTGAATCTGATAATATATCAGAAATGGTAGAAGAATCTCAAAAACGTTCTCAAGAGGCAGATGTATCTTTAAAAAAGAATTTAGGTAAAGCCGTTAATGCAACACGAGATTTAGAAAGATCATACCGATCCATGGCGCTTTTCTTTAAAAATACAGAGGCCGATAAGCTTAAAAATATATCTATTGTAAACGCAGAATTAGAACAGGTTAAAGATTTAGATAACACCCGTTTTATAGATGCAATTTCTGAAGAATTAAACGCATCTTACGATCGTTTAGATTTAAGAGAAAATTACGGACTACTGGTTATTCCAGGTTATTTAGGGTCTAATAAAGTAGTGGAGAAGTGGGCTAAGATAGCACACGATAATAAAGTAATGTTAGTTACAGATTTTGAGCATTTAGATGAGCCAGATGATGTTATGGAAATGTTTGAATCTGCAAACCTAACTGGAGGAGATAAATACCGCTCTAATGTTATCATGTCTTGTAACTGGTTAGTAGGAAGAGGAAAACACGATGAGGTAGGTGAAGAGGACGATTTATTCGTGCCACCAGCAGGGGCTTTAGCAGGTAAAATATATAATACCTTAATGTCTCAAGTTACTGCAGGTAAGAAATTTGGTGGTATTAACGAAATTGATGGTGTACGTTTCGATCTTAAAAAGAGCGAAATAGCACAATTAGAAAAACTTGGGTTAGTACCAATGGTAAATGAATATGGAAAAGTTATGGCATTCTCTGCAAAGACTTTATTTAATGGAGACAATTTAGGGCTTCAAACCTATTCTGTTGTAAGAGTATTCGATTATGTAACAAAAGTATTGATGGATTTTTTAAACCGTCGTGCCTTCGAAAACTTTAACGCTAAAACAAGAAAAGAATTAATGGGACAAATTGTTAAGTTTTTAGACAATATTACTGGTCCAGATAAATTAATAGAAGATTTCTCTATAAAGCGTTTTGAGCAAGATCATAACCAAAAAGATCGTATTTACTTAGATGTGCATATGAAACCTTATTTTCCAGCAAAGAATTTTATGATTAAAATGGATGGACAAAAAGGTGACGATGGCAATGAGTGGGATGCAGAATACGAGCAACAAAAATAATCCAATAATTATAACATAAAAAAAACCGAAGTTTTCGCTTCGGGTTTTTTTTATGTTTAAAAAAAAGTTTTTTTAATATAACATATCATTTTAAATATTCTTAATTAAACCAACAAACAACAGTATTAAACATGAACAAAAAATTAGTATTTCTCGCATTATTTCTAACTTTTTCTGGACTTTACGCACAAGAAACAGAAGTTGAAAACTCAGATTTTTACCTTTTAAGAGGAGAAATTTTAGTTGAAGGCATGTTAGGTTATAGTAGTGAAGACGATGAAAGAAGAGCAGTAAAAACATCATCTTTTACCATTAACCCTAAAGCAGGGTATTTAATAGCAGACGATTTAGCCATTGGTTTAGATTTATCTTATCAAGAAGCAACCGAAGAACCGGAAGAAGCAGAAGCCACCGAGGAAACAACACTTGCAGCTGGTTTATTTGTAAGATACTATTTCTTAGAGTTAGGGAAGCGATTTAAAGTTTACGGAGAAATAGGAGGTGGTTATTTAAGCACAGAATTTGGTATAAAAGAAAACACTCAAGAAGCTACAGGATTTCAGGCTGGAATAGACATAGGAATTAACTATTTTGTTAAAGAAAACATTGCCATTTCTTTTGTGGCTTCAGATATAGCTAATTACCAATCTTTAACATACGATGAGGTCATGTTAAGTGAAGAGTTAACAATTGAAGAAAAAACAGTGAGCTCACTTAATGCAGATTTAAATGTGTTTAACAATTTCTTCCAATCTGCAAGATTTGGGGTTATGTTTAAGTTTTAATAAAATAAGTAACCTATTTAAAAGTCCAAGAATTAATTTTCTTGGACTTTTATATTTCTATAAATTAGTTTGTTCTCATCTTTTTATCTAAAGCTATAAATTTTTGTGTAATATACCCAACAGATAGATGTCCCATATTAGTATCTGTCTCAGAAAATGCATCAATAAGGAAATGATTTTCTTTATCTTCAAAAAATAGTTTTTTTTGGCTATTAGTTATTTTTGATTGCGCTGCATTGTAATTACCTAAGTATTTTACAAACATATTTATAATATGTTCTATGCGGTCATTATTTTCCTCAAGTTTAATTTCTAAAGAAATTAATTCATTATTAACTAAAATTACTTCAATAGATTCAACAGGAACATCAAATAAAGTATACCGCTCTTTATCTTGAGTATCATGATATTTAGCTGTGAATTCAATACCTCTTTTACTTAACATGCTACTATTAAGTTTATGCTTGAGGATAGTATTGGCATTCTTGTTAATTATTAAAGCGTCTAACGCTATTTTAGACGTTTTACTTTGACTTAATATTTGAGAAGTAGACAAAATTAAAAACAGGAAAATACTAATGGTTTTATATAATCTCGAATGCATTGTTCTTTTTGTTAAAATAAAATTCTATATCAAGCATAATCTTTTCCTGTTCTTCTTCGTTACCAAAAGAAAGTGCAGGATGACCATTAAGTGTTTTTAAAGCTGCTTTTTTTCCATATGCAGAGAAAACTACAACAGAATCCTCCTCAAACATCATTACGTTATAACCCGTTTTAAAATCGTTAATTAATTTTTGTATTCTGGTATTAGCTTTTTTATTTGATAAATACATGGCTGTTGCCATGTTGTATTCTCTGTCTGCCATTTTTTGCGAAAACAAATCATAATTTTCCTCACTAATTATTTTACCCAGATTAAGATAGGTGTTTCTCAACTTTACTTCTAAATCATCAACATCTTTTAAATTCTCACCATCTTTCCAATAGTCTCTTAATTGGTAAGGTATTTTTGCTTCGAAAACGGTTGAGCTTGTTAGAATAGATGTCTTTTTCTCTTTATCAATTTTGGGAGACATATTTCCTCTAAAATCACTAATAAAAACAAAGACATCATTGTACACATCGTATAATTCTATTGTATAATTTAATTGTGCTTTAGAGGATAGTTCTAATTCACCAGATTTTGGTAAGATCTTAGCACTAACTTTTTGCTCTCCACTTTTAGATATAGCAAAATTAATTGGAATTCTAGTTGACGCCTGCCCATCAAGTTCTAATGTAATTACTGGTACATCGTTAACACGTATTTCAAACAAACAAGCTGCTGCATCGAAATTAATCATGTAGTATGGCTCTTTTATCATTTTTGCAATTCTAAAAAATTAATTATTTATTTTGTATATGTGTTATAAACGTTTTCAGGATCGTGCTCTGTTTCATCAATAATAAATTGTTGGTAAGTATAATTAGGATTACCTCTTTTCTTACGCTCAATTATAAAGTCTTCCCAATAGGTAATGCCAGGTAGTGCAGGATAATTTTCTGCAATTGGCATTACATTAAGGTTTGAATCCATTCCGTAATGCTGTTTTGTATAAGAAATGTGGTATAAAAGACCGTTTTTAATATCTTCCCATATGAATTCTGAAGGATAACTATCTTGTTTATTTTTTTCGTCACTAAATCCTGTATAATTAGGTTCACCTAATTTTTCTCTCAACACTTCAATTAGTTTGTTACTTTGTTCTGTGACCAAGGTTTCTAATTGATATCTATTGATAATACTATCTTTTTTATTAAAATAAAAGGTTACTTTATTTTCATAACTAGCATCTGGGTTTTCTCCTGAGAAATTAACGTTATTAAATATTAAAATTTTATCAGAACCTGTAGAGGTGTATTTATATTCACCTTCTGATACTCCAGCATTATAAGTAGCTGTTTTTATTTCTGATGAAATTAAATCTGAAATTTTATCTTCATTTAACTTGACTTTTGTTAAATCGAAATTTGATTGCGATTTACATGCTAGTAACATAATATTAGACATTATTAATAATATTATTCTATTTATTTGCATTATTTTTATTTTTTCTCTATTAAATTAATTGTAGCATCTAATCCTGTAATTTGTTCTATTTGTTTAATGATATCAAATTCTCTTACAAGATTTTTATATTCTCTACGATGATCCGCAAGATTTTTATTATAATTTCCACTAAACCATCCTGCTCGAATTGTCATTCCTACTTCTGCTTTTACTTCAATTTTAGCATGTAAGCCATCAAACTGCAATTTGGGTCTATAGGTTAGTTTTTCGTTTTGATATTTAATTTCATGTCCAAATGTAACAGAGCCTTTACCTTCTATATGCGCCTTACCAGTAGCATAAAACTCTGCTACAACTATTACAGCTTGTGCTTTAATAAATAATCCAGCTTCTAATTTTAATTCTATTTTTGCTTCTGCGTCTAGTTGCACTTTTCTATTTGGGTCTGTGCTATCTGAAGCAGTGTTGTAAGTTAGGCTTAAATCTGGAATTTCAATTGTACCAGTTAATACTAAGTTTACATACATTTCGAGCTTAATATTTTCACCTTCGCCTATCCAATATCTTATGCCTTGTAATATTGGTGCCGCTGGACCAGTAGCGCCAATGGCCAAACCTAATAAATCTAAAGTTATTTCTAAGCCAATTAATGGCTGAGCTTTAAAATAAAGTTTAATTTCAGTGCCTAGTTCTTTTATCGCTTGATTATTTTTATAACCTCTTGCTAACTGCCATTCTGCACCTAAAGATAAGTTTGGAGGTTTTATTACAAAAGATAATGGCAATGTACTACCAACTTTTGTTTTTGCTATAGTTCCTTTTGTACCATTAGTAACATATTTAGAAGCATCTTTTAATTGAGCAAAAACTTTATAAAGTGTTTTAATTTTTTTGTCAAACTTGGCAGTAAGCTTCTCTTCTTCTGAATAAGTGTCTTCTCCAGTTTTGTTCCATTTAGCTTGAATTACGGCTCCAAAATCAATATCTGTATATTCCCATCTTCTTTCGGCACCAGTCTTACCTGCTCTAACATTAAGATTTTTTTCTCCATCAAAACCAAAGTTTTCAGGCTTTACGCTTTTATCATATGGTATGTTTTGCCATTTTACACTTAAATCATTACTTAAATTTAAGAACACGTAAAACTCCCATTTGATATCTGGATAAACTTTTACTTTTACTGTTGCTACATTATTATTGTAATAATATCTGCAACTATTTATATAAAATGAAAACGTGTTTGTTGTACTTTTATGAGGTAATATATAATCTACCGGAATAAACCTTGCTTTAGACAAACTTGAATAGACCTCATGTTCAAATTTAGAAGTGCCATCATATTCAAAAGGACCGTTATTACCTTTAGAGGTAAGTTCTAATACTTGTACGTTGGTGGTATGCTCATCAACACTTCCTTTTCTTAAACATTTATCTGTTTGGTAAGGATCTACAGTAAAGCTTATTTTTTTCTTTTCCGTCTCATCTGGTGCAATGGTTTGAAAAACAATACTTTCTGCATCATCACCAGAGATTTTAAATCTAACGGTTAATCGTCTGTTTCGTTCATGTTCTTCGTCTGTTAAGTCCTCACCTTCAATTAAAAGTCTTCTTTTACCATAGCCATTGGCCACGATTTTACTTCTTGAAACGCCTTTTGAAACCAAATATTCAACTGCAGATAACGCTCTTCGTTTAGACAAGTCGTCGTTGTATGCATTATTTCCCCTAATATCGCAATGTGCGCCAATTTCTGCAGGTACATAGGGATTATTTAGCAATAAATTAGATACACCGTTTAAAACCGGTTTGGCATCTGCTCTAATTTCATCTTTATCAAAATCAAAATGAATCGTTTCAGAAAAATGAAACTCTCCATTCCCTCTGTCCTTTTCTAATATCTTACCCTCATCGAATAGCGTAATGTTGACTTTATCATCGGTAACCGTAATTTTTTTGAAATGACAGAGTTCAAATCGCTCAACAGTTACTTCATTTTCTCCTACAGTTAATGGTTTTGCGCTTTCATGGTTTTCTACTTCACGTCTTGTAATCTTGTCCTCGATGGTAAGAAATCTAGCGTGAATATCATCATTATTATCGTCTAATATTCTATCACTTTTACCCGCAAGACTTATTTTTACATAAAATTCTTCTCCACTGTTATTTGCTGTTAGGCCTGTAAATTCTCTCCAAGAATATGTGTTATTTATTTCTACATTAACTTCACCTTGGATGCATTCTACACCTTTGAGAGTAGTAGCTTTCTCATTAGAAAATACAGATCGTCTATTATAAACGTCAATATCTAATTTTGCACCATTTAATCCTTCGGTTTGTACGTTAAGCCAAACGGTATCACCATATTTAATTTTTTCACCCCTGATATCAGCTCCTCCATTGGTTTTACTCCATGCAGTGCTAATAATCTTCTCGGGTGCTTTTCCCCAAAACTCAAGTTGTTGCGGGTAACTATTTGTAGGTTCATTTAAAAATGCTTCAATAACAAATCTCTTTGGCCCGCAAAATTTAGCTAACATAGAGATGGTTCTTTTATCACCAATAATCCCATCTTGGTCTTTACTTGCATATAAACCAAAAGATTTTGGTTTTAATACCCATTTTGCGAAGCCTTTCATCGCCTCAGGAGTTTCGGGATAATATTTTACTATAAGCTCATAAGCAAATTCGGGAGTTAGAAAAAAGCTTCCCCATGAGTGTTCTTTTCCTTGTCTTACAACTACTATTTTTTCTATTCCTATTGGCATATCAACGTATTATGTAAGTATAACTTCTTTAATATTAGGATCTTCTTCGAGGTTATGAGCATCTACCATTGGGTTAATTTGTTGTTGTACCTCTTGATTAGATTCTTGGGCACTACTCGAACTTCCAGCCATAGATTGCCCATGTTTTAATACACTAATGCATGGGCTTCCAGAAATTGGGCAAGTTGCTTTGCTGTCTTCTAATATTATTTTACCTCCATTACTAAATTCTACATTTTCGTAAAATTTATCCCATTTGGTAACAACTATTTGACAGGGCTTATAACTACTACCTGTAGGCTGTAATTTGCATTGTCCAAACGTGTTTTTTTCGAAAGTTGCTCCACCTAATTCCATTGTGGTAGCTATTAGTTTATCTGCACCATATGGATCGTTTGCATAATATTTTTGATGTGATAGTACTTTTAGTTTATCTGGGAAATCACCAAATTCACATTTGCATAAGGCTCCTTGTATGACTGCATATTTTTGACTCATTCTTAAACTTTACTTTCTAAATAATTTAGACCATAGTCCTATTTTTCTTTCCTTTTTGTTGTCTTCTTGGTTATCTTCAACGACGAATGCATTGCTTTCGTTTAATTCTTTTAATAAAAACAGCTTTACTAATATTTTTTTTGGAATTGAAAATTCGGTCTCAAACTTTGCTTCAATAGCTTCTATAATACCTGTTTTTCCATCAAACAGGTAAATAAGATTGCAGGTTCCAGGTAGAGGTTCTTCTTCTTCATTTAAATTTTTGTAATGCGGATGATCTAATTTCTGTTCTAAATCTAATGCACACCTTTCATCATCTATGTTACCATTTATATCTAATCTTATATCTTTAGTGTCTTCGTTTAATTGAATTTTACTTTTAACTTTATATTTTACTGGTTTAGCATTCCCAAGTATTGGATAGCTTAACTTCTCATCTATATATAAATCTTGCGAATAGAATTTATAAAAGGAGTTAAAATAGAGATTTATAAACCAATCTTTACTAATTTTTTTTAATAATATGTCTTTAGATAGAAGTGATTTTTCTGTTGCTTTTATATATTTCTCTGTTAGACCACTTTTATAATCTTCTCTTAAATTTACTTTAGTTTGCTCCCATCTACTTAAAATAGCATCAAAATTTAATATTTCAATTAGTTTACCGTTTCTCTTCGTTTTTAGATGCAAAGGGTAGAGGCATTTACTGGTTTCTAAAGCTAATTTGTCTATAAAATCATTTTGTATAACGTCATTAACAAAAATCTTATTTTCTCTGTCTACCACAAAAATTTTACCACCACTTTCTAAGTTGTCTTTAATAGATATATCTAATTTATACCTAATTTCATTTTGAGATTTACCATCATTAAAAAGTACTGAGCAGCCATATTTACCACTTAATTTTTTGGTGTTGAATTTTAAATGATAATTATCAAAAGCTATTGTGTTTGTACTTTTAATTTTGTCTTCCATTTATTAGAAATAAAACTCTTAAAATAGTTTCACCTTCTCCTTGCTTTGTACATCTACTGTTTTGCCTGATGTAAGAGTTAGGTTTTCTTTGTTGCTACTTACCGTTATTTCATCTGCTACGTTCGTTTGAGACTTAGCATCGGTAGATAATTTATCTTCTACTACTTTTGTGCTGTTTTTTGTCATAACATTATAATTTTCTGCTATACTTTTATTAAAGTCTTTGCCTGCAGACATGTCTATGGTCTCTTTAGCTTTAATTTTAATATTATTGGCACTTAGAGTCATTGTTTCAGCTGCTGTAATTTCAATATTGTTATTGGCAGTAACTTGAATATTATTTGATACCGTATCAATAAATATAACATTACTATTTTTATCTTTTATAGTAATACTTTCTCCTGCCGCAGTGTCATTAAACTCAATTATATGACCGCTTCTTGTTTTAATAGCTTTTATATTATTAGCATCGCTTTGAAACGCTCCAGCTTTACCGCCACCATTGTACAAACTTCCCATCATGTAAGGATGTTCTGCATTACCACCTTCGAAGCCCACTAAAATTTCTTCATCGATTTCTGGCACAAAATGAAAGCCTTTGTCGCCACCAGCATGAGGTGTTACTATACGTATCCAAGGTGTTATTTCTCCTAATTCTTTTTGC
>NZ_JBSHNQ010000052.1:0-347 GCF_053604665.1 Lacinutrix chionoecetis | reverse complement strand
TACAGCCATCGATTTAACGATAAAAAACAACGAAATAACAGGTAGCAATCCAGCCTATAGCGTTACGTATTACCTCAATCAGGCAGATGCAGACGCTCAGGCCAACCCATTACCAAATACCTACACTAATATAAGCAACCCGCAAACCATAGTAGCAGGTGTGCTCAATACCAACACCAGCTGTTACAATACAATCACATTAGACCTGGTAGTTGAGCAGGCACCAGTAATTTTCACACCAACCGCTTTAGAATATTGCGATCCAGACAGTGATGGCTTTGGTGTCTTTACCCTTACCGATGCCGATGCACAAATTACAGGAGGCGCACCAGGACTTACCGTTACCT
>NZ_JBSHNQ010000051.1:0-3181 GCF_053604665.1 Lacinutrix chionoecetis | reverse complement strand
AACAGGAGCACCAACAGGACCTGGAACTGTAACAAACACACCAGGATTTATGGCTACAGGCTTGACAGGGCTTACTGCTTACGAAGTATATGTACTGGCAGATTGTGGCGGATTACAAAGTATATGGGCAGGACCATTTACTTTTAATACAGATGTGCAACTTAACTTTACTATAGATTGTACCGTTGGACCACAAACTGTTAACTACTGCTACGATAGTAACGACACTAATGTATTTACCTTTACAAGTTCAGATGGTTCACCATTAAACTTTATTATTAATTCAGGAAATGTAGAAAACAACTGGGATGAACTTGTGGTTCTAGATTCCGATGGCACAACAGATTTAAATGCAGCAACACCTTATGGTAATGCTGGTGATGTAGGTGGAATATCGTACCAATCTACAGGAGATACAATTTCATTTCAAATAACATCTGATGGTGTAATTAGCTGCCAAAGCAGTACAACTATCAATCCGTTAAACATAACTGTAGCTTGTGCTACTTGTATAAATCCAACTGCTACATTTGAAGTTGTAGATGATTGTGCAAATGGAAATCAGTTTTTAGTAGATGTTAATATTACCTCGTTAGGCGATGCAACTTCATTATCTATTGAAGATAATCAAGGTAACCCACCTGTGTCAGTTTCTACAACAGGAACAACACAATTTGGACCGTATCCTTTTAATGTAGACGTTAACTTTACAGTAAGTAACGAGCAGGATGTTAATTGTGTAATAAACAGTAATACATTTAATATTCCTACATGTCCTCCAGCCAATGATAATTGCTCTAACGCCATATCAGTTACTGCCAATGCAGATGGTAGTTGTACTAATTTTGTTAGTGGAACATTATTTGGAGCAACTGCTTCACCAGAACCTAATGCCTGTACAGGAACAGCAGACGATGATGTTTGGTTCTCTTTTACAGCAGTAAGTGCAGATCATGTTATAAACCTTAGTAATATTGTAGGTCCAACAACGTTCTTATCTCATGGCGTTTACGAAGGTCCAGACTGTAATAATTTAACAAATTTATCTTGTAGTACTGCAAATGAAAGTATTATAAATGGTCTTACTATAGGAAACACATATTACATTAGAATTTACACTTTTGGTGATATCCCATTTCAAGATGTTAATTTCGATTTATGTATTTACTCTATCCCACCTCCTATTACAACCAATTTATCACTATATACAGTTGATGAATTAGTTGAAGATGTGTTAGTAAATTCTCCTTGTTCAACAATATCAAATGTTACCTCTTCTACAGGAACAGATTTTGGTTCGGATAATGGTATAGCATATTTCGAAGCAAATGGTTCTGGATTTCCTTTTGAGAGTGGAATAATTATGACTACTGGTAATGCCGCAAATGCACCTGGTCCGGAAACTGGAGTACTTAGTGATGGTGGTGGAGCCGGATGGCCTGGAGATGCAGATTTAGAAGCTGTTATAAATGAAGGTCCAACAAATAATGCCTCAATTATAGAATTTGATTTCGTGCCTTTTATACAGGACATGTCATTCGAATTTATTTTTGCTGCAGAAGAGTATGGTACTTTCCAGTGTGGATTCTCTGATGCCTTCGCATTCTTATTAACAGACACAGTTACAGGAGTAACAACCAATCTTGCAGTAATACCTGGAACAACAACACCTGTTTCTGTCTTTACTATTAGAGATATGGCATTCAATGCTAGTTGTCCTTCTTCTAATCCTGCTTTATTCGATGCGTATTATGGAAATGGCGGATTGCCACCATTAACTAACCCGACAAACTTTATAGGTAGAACGGTGCCTTTATTTGCTACTTCTACAGTAGTTCCAAATAGAACTTACCATATTAAATTGGTTATCGCAGATGATGGTGATACCGCATACGATTCTGCAGTATTCTTAAAAGCTGGAAGTTTTGAAATTGGGGAAGTAGATTTAGGTGAAGATATTTTACTAAGTAGCGGAAACGCAAACTGTGAAGGAGATTCAGTTACTTTAGATATTGGAGTTCCAGTTGGACCTAACGCCACCATAACTTGGTACACCTTAGACAACGGAATTCAAGAGCCTATTCTTGACGCTAATGGTATGCCTGAAAATGGACCAACATTAGATGTTACTGAAACCAATAACTACATTGTAGAAATTGTTCTTAATTCCAACTCTTCTTGTTTTGTTATTGATGACATTTTAGTCGAATTTTTCCCTAATCCAGTTTTACCAGATTCACTTCCTGATATTTTAGGCTGTGATACAGATAATAACGGAGATGCCATATTTGATTTAACAGAAAATGACGCTCTAATTATAGGTACTCAAACTGATATTGTAATAACCTATTATTTAACAGAGCAAGATGCTATAGATCAAACAAATGCCATTACTAATCCAACGGCATATGAATCTACTGCTACAACTATATATTATAGTGCGACCTTTACAACTACAAGTTGTAGTAAAGTTGGATCGTTTAATTTAGCCTTAGCTCCTAAACCAATTTTAGCACAAGCTGATGATATTTTAGGATGTGATGATGATGAAGATGGTATTTCTAATTACGATTTAACATCTAATGAAACGGTTATCGCTAATGGCCAAACAGGACTGACATTCACTTATTATAATGCGTTAGCAGATGCTGAAACAAGTTCGAATGCTATTACAGATCCAACAGATTATGATGGTGGTGCTCAAACAATTTACGTTCGCGCAGAAACTGCAGAGGGTTGTTTTGAAACCACAACATTTGATTTAACTTTTGGTATTAGTCCAGAAACCACATTCGACAGTAGTATTCTTTACGAAGTATGTCCAAATGCAAGCGTACCAATTACAGTTACTGCAACGGGAGATAACTACACAGAGAGCGAGGTTACTATAACCTGGTTTAACGAAGGCGTTGTAGTACCAGGCCAGACAGACTTAACCATAGACAATGTTTTAACGGCAGGTATTTACACTATAGAAGTTATGTTTAACGACACAGGTTGTACCTCGAGTGAAGACATAGAAGTCTTTGAGTTAGACACTTGTATTATCCCACAAGGTATTTCACCAAATGGCGACGGTTTAAACGACACCTTCGATTTAAGCAGTTACGATGTACAAACTTTAACCATCTTTAATAGAAACGGCGTTAAAGTTTATGAGAAGGCTAATTACACCAACGAG
>NZ_JBSHNQ010000050.1:0-441 GCF_053604665.1 Lacinutrix chionoecetis | reverse complement strand
CAAGACGATGATATTACAGGCTTACCAACGAACACACCAGCGGTAGTTGATCCATTTGCAGACAATGGCAATGGTATCGATCAAGATCCAGATGGAACGATAGATGCAAGTACAGTAAACATCACCACACCAGGCGCAACCGATACGGATGGCGATGGCGATAACGATGAATTAGTGGTACCAGGCGAAGGCACCTGGACTGTAGATGATACTACAGGAGCAGTAACCTTCACACCAGAAGCAGGCTTTACAGGCGATCCAACACCAATCGATTACAATGTGGAAGATAACGATGGTAATGTGTCTAACGACTCAACGATTACCTTAGACTTCGATGCACAAGATCCAATCGCAGAAGACGATGATGTAGCTGGTTTACCAACCAATACACCAGCCACTGTAGATGTAACGGCAGACAATGGAAACGGAGCCGATTCAGAT
>NZ_JBSHNQ010000049.1:0-478 GCF_053604665.1 Lacinutrix chionoecetis | reverse complement strand
TGTGGCATTGTCTTCTACACGTACCCAAATGGTTTCCATGTTTATGGTACCGTTTATATAAGCGTTTGGCGTTGCAATCGGGTTGTTTGCTGCTTCGGCATTGGCTTGGGTCTGGTAGTAGGTAATGGTGTACAGGGTTGGATCTAAATCGTTAGTGGCATCACCATCTAACAGGTTTAATATTTCTGGTTCTTTGGTTGGTAAATTAAAGGTGGCAAACCCATCGGCATCGTTATCGCAAACGGCTAAGGGTGTTAAATCCTGAGCGGTGATGATTTGTGGGGTTGGGTTGACAATGAGCACAAGGTCTTCGAAACTGGCACAGTCTGTTGCTATGGTTGCACTTTCTACGCGTACGTAGATGGTTTGCATGTTAACCACAATGTTGTTATACGGACTGGCTAATGGGTTGATGTTGTTTTGCGCATCGGCTGGTGTTTCGTGATAGGTAACGGTAAGTCCTGGTGCGCCTCCTGTA
>NZ_JBSHNQ010000048.1:0-310 GCF_053604665.1 Lacinutrix chionoecetis | reverse complement strand
ACTACCGCTGGTGTGTTCGTTGGTAAGCCTGTAATATCATCGTCTTGGGTTACTGGTGGCTGTGCATCAAAGTCTAACGTGATTGTTGCTTCGTTTGATGTGTTGCCATCATTATCATCTATAGTATAGTTTACTGGTGTTGGATCGCCTGTAAAGCCTGGTTCTGGTGTGAAGGTTACCTCGCCAGTTTCATCTACTGTCCAGGTACCTTCGCCTGGTACTACTAACTCATCGTTATCGCCATCGCCATCCGTATCGGTTGCGGCCGGATCGGTAAACGATACGGTTGCTGGATCGATTGCGCCATCTG
>NZ_JBSHNQ010000047.1:0-75687 GCF_053604665.1 Lacinutrix chionoecetis | reverse complement strand
CCTACGTTTCTGTATTGCCGAGATAAATAGCAGATAAATTGAATAAAAAAAGCTCAAGAATCTGATTTTAGAATCTATGAGCCTAGAATAATATTGTCTCAGATTAAAGAAGAATTTGTTTGTTTTTTACCTCAGTTCTTTGTTGTGTGTAGTTATTTTTTAATTCCTTTTTGGATATCCACTAACTTTAATTCTTTGTGGTAGCTTTCTATTCTTGAGTGTGCAGTTCCGTCAACTAATAAAATGGCTATTAGCATTGCAATAGTTGTAATGCTAATTGCTCTCCAAGTTGGTGTATTAACAAACAGAATTAATAATGTTGCTACTATAATTAAAATTGGAATTACTTTAAATACAACTGTATATTCCTTTAAAGTGCTTTCAGAACGTTCAATTTCGGATTGATAAAAGGCAGATGTATCGATATTAAAATCCTTTTCAAATTGTTTAACTCTTTGAATGTTGGTGTAATTAAGACCGCTACCAATTATCAAAAGTAATATGCCTGCAACTAAAGTTGGAATGATATAAGCCCTTGCTAAATCTGTTTTCCCTAATTGCCAAAACCCAATACTTGCAATTAAAAAACCAATCGCAAAAAAGATAAAAAAACGTGTTGAGAATACTTCAGCTTTTGCCCACTCTGTAGCTAATTTTAATAGTTCCATATTAGTTTAGTTTATATTTTTCTCTGTATTCCGTAGGACTTATACCTTCTTTCTTTTTAAATAATCGTGAGAAATATTGCGGATATTCAAATCCCAACTCGTAAGCTACTTCCGAAATACTTTTGTTCGGTTTCAATAAAATATTCTTTGCTTCATCGATTAAACGCAAGTGTAAATGTTCGGTAGTCGTTTTTCCTGTTTCTTTTTTAAGTGTATCACTTAAATAGCGTTGAGAAACTGACATTTTATTAGCTATTTGTTCTATGTTTGGAATACCTGTTTCTTGTAGTAGTCCTAATTCAAAATATTTAGACAATTGTAGATTAAATCGCTCCAATAAGTTATTTGATAATTCTTTTCTATTCAAAAACTGTCTTTCATAAAATCGATTGGCATACTTAAAAAGCGTACTTAATTGAGAAATGATAATTTCTTTGCTAAACTCATCTTGGTTGTTATGATACTCTATTTCAATATTTTCAACTATCGATTCTATTTGCTTTTCTTCTTTTGGCGAAAGATGTAATGCTTCATTTACTGAATAGGAAAAGAAACCATATTTTTTTATTTGTTGTGCTAAATTTGTTCCTTTCAAAAAATCTTCGTGGAAGTTTATTGAAAAACCTTTTCGCTCAAAAACCACGCTACTATCCCATTGTAGAATTTGCCTTGGTGCAATGAAAATTAAAGCTCCATTGGTAAAATCATATCTTGTTCGTCCGTAGTTTAAGTCACCTTTTACAAATTTCTTTAAGCTAATGGAATAGCAATCGTTTGTAATTGGTGGCGAACTTTCTTTTGGACAAGGTAAATAACCATCTCCTTTTGAGTTGAAAACACTCAACATTGGATGTTCAGGTCTCGGTAGGTCTAAATAATCGAGATAAGTCGATAATGTTTTAAAGTGCTCCATAATACAAATTTATATATTCCATTTTACACCTGTTTCTTTTTCCGAAAGTTCCCATAATTTTTTTGCTATAACTTTATCTTTGGCGTGTGATTCTAATTTATGTGCTCCAACTGGACCAGTCCAATTATTTCTTCCTGTTGGACCATAAAAACTACTTTGGTCTAAATTAGGTTCTGTAGCACACATCAATTGTGGGTAAGCACCTTTTTTAGCTGATTGTGTTAATGGTGATAATTTCATTAGATTAAAGATGAATTTCATCATAAAACTACCACTTGAATTTATTAAGTTGGTTCTTGAAGAACCAGGATGACAAGCGTAAGCTTTAACATCTGTTTTCCCAGCTTCTTTTAATCTATCTTGTAATTCGTAAATAGACATTATCTGCGCCAGTTTACTTTGACTATATGCATTATTAGGCGTGTAATCTTTATCCCAATTCAAATCATCAAATTTGATGGTTTTAATTCCCATATCATATCCCAAACTTCCTACCGTTACAATTCGTCCTTTGGATTTCTCAATAAGTGGGAACAATAGTCCTTGAAGCGTAAAATTTCCATAATAATTCGTTGCCATTTGACTTTCCCAACCATCTGTAGTTAGTGTCTGTTTAGGTACTTGGGCAATTGCTGCATTGCAGATAAGTGCATCAATTTGTGGAACTGTTTTTATAACTTCCTCAGTAGCTTTTTTTACAGAGGTTTGTTTGGATAAGTCCATTTGAATGTTAGTTAAATCAATATCGTTACCCAATTCTTGTTTCAATGAAGCAATAGTGACTTCTGCTTTTTTAGGATTCCTATTAAGCATTACAACTTTTGCTCCTTTTGAAAGCAATATTTTCGCTGCTTCAAATCCTGTTCCGCTTGTAGTTCCTGTTAGGACATATATTTTGCCTTTTAAGTTTCCGATTCTATCAGGTGTCCAACCTTTGTTCCCAAATTGGTTCGTATTCATTTTGTCTATTTTTTTTAAGATTAAAATTATTAGACAAAGGTCGGGTAGTAGTAGTCTTAATTCCTTATACGGATTTTCAAATGTTGGATACTTTTTGGTTTGAGTGGTAATTACACACAACGGTTTTGTGTATGGTTAGTTGCGTGTTTCAGCAACTAATTTAGTAAACAAAAACGAACGCGAGAAAATTCCGAAGGAATTTTCCAAATAAGCACTAGCCAAAGCAATTAATTATACACGGTGTTGTGTGCAGTTTTTATTCAGCTACTCTTTTCTTCAAATCCATTCTTTCGTGCAATATTCTCGTTATTTCAACATAATTTTCGTTCAAAGTTCTGTAGAATATTATATGTCGATTTGCACTCATTCCGAGAAGTTGCTTTGATATTCCATCGTAGAATTTTCCTATACCTGGATTTTCAGCAATTTCTTGACAATTAGAAATCAGTTCAGCGTAATATTTGTCAGCTTGTTTTTCTGACCAAACTTCAAAAGTGTAATCCCAAATCTTTGATAAATCCTCAACAGCTTTTTTGGTCAATTTATATTCAGCCATTCGAGTGCTTTTTCGCTTTTAGAGATTCAAGATGTTTTTTTGGGTCAAAGTCGTGAGCTATTCCGCTGTCAATTCCTTCTTGAATTGCTTTTTTCAATGCAATGACTTTACTTTCTTCTTCTTCTAAAAGTCTTAATCCTGCACGAATAACTTCGCTAACGTTTTTAAATCTTCCTTCTCTTATGCTACTTTGCACAAATTGGTCGAAATAATTTCCGAGTGATATAGATGTGTTTTTATTCATTTGAGTACTAATATATGTCAAATATACCAAAAATTGGTATAATGTCCAAATGTCTCAAATTGCACACAACGGTTGGTGTATGAGCAGTGCGGGTATTGTTTCCAGAATGTTCCTGCACTCTCTACATTTCCAAATATAGCTAAACTTTCGAATTAATAATTTTGCCCGCATTGCTTATACGCATTGTTAGTTACTTTGGCGACGCATCCGAGTAAGCGCGTACTGTTTGGTTTATTTATTTTTCGCGTTTGAGTGAGCATTCATTTTGCGTTGCGTTTTCCGTCTGAGTGATCAATTATTTTGCGTTTGAGTGAGCATTTATTTTGCGTTGCGTTTTCCGTCTGAGTGATTAATTATTTTGCGTTCGAGTGAGCATTTGTTTTGTTTTGTTTTGTTTTGCGTTGTTTTTATTTTCCGTTTGAGTGAGCACGTTTTTATTGTTTGTTTTATTAAGCTTGATTTATTAAAATTTTATCAAATTCATTTTACCCGTCCGAGTTGGTAATTATTTTTTTTCACAAACCCTATTTTACTCGATCGTAAGTATTTACTAAAAGTAGAAGCTCCAAAATTTAATCCGAGGGATTAATTATTTTGGAGCCATTGTAATTAACGTTTCGTGTATGAGCAGTGGCGTGGTTCGTCACGGGCAATTGCAAACAGGTACTTGCCATTGGAAATTCCGCAGGGATTTCCAAGTAGGCGAGAACAAGCCATTGCTTATACACATTGTTACCATACGTTTTTTATATTTTTCTTAATTCAGTCAGATATTGATCTTTTATATTTTCAAATTTGTTAATTAAATCAGATTTCTCTTTTATAGAATTCAGTTTATTTGAGTCCGTCTTAAAAAAGTTAGTTTTTTTGTCATTTTTAATCCGCTCTTGCTCAATAAATTTTTCAAGTTTATTTATAAATCGATTATTCAATCTAATCTCCTTGGAACTTATTTCCTCTTTTTTAAAATACTCATTTAGCAAGTATTCATAACTTTCAATCCAATCCGTTTTATCAAAATCAATTGTCTTTTCTGTAAATTTGTCTACTTTAAATTCTCCGATTTGATTTTGATCACTCCAAAAGTCAAGTTTTCCGTTTTCTAATTTCTCAATATTAATATAGCAATTCAGATAATTGTTTAATTCCGAATTCAGTTTTTCTCGGTTTTCAATTCCGATAAGAGTTAGCTCGTTTTTTTTAAAATCAGTTGGATTAAACTCTTTTGAAAAGAAGTTGCTCGAACTTAAATATAATTTTACTTCGTCAGCGTTATTATCGCTCACGACTTTTATAAGTACAAACATTAAATTAGTTCCGATTATGCTCATTTCTCAAATGTATGGTAACGTGTTTGTGTATGATTAGTTGCGTGTTTAAGCAACTAATTTAGCAAATAAAAACCGAATAGAAAATCCGCGAGGATTTTCGTAAGTAGGCGAGTACTAGCCATTAATTATACACGTTGTTAGCAAACGTTATTTTTATTTAAATATTCAATTTTTATTTCCGATATATTGGTCGGTTTACCAAGTTCGATTCCGTTCTCAACCTTAATTGCATTTCCAAAATCGTCATAAGTCCATTTTACATATTCGGTTGAATTCCCTTTATCATCTTTTCTCACATAAAAAATATCATTTCCATTATCGTCTTTCGTTCTTTCTTCTACTTTGGCAATCTTGTTTTCAACGATTAAAGTCCATTTCTCGGTATTGTCAAGGTATTCGTATATGTCTTCTTGAGTAACTTGTCCGTTTTCGTCAAAAGTTTTTCGGTTAATCACTCGTTTGTTTTGGTCATATCTGGAAACAATTTTCGAGTAGAAATTTCCATCAGAGTTGTATCTTTTTTGAACTCCTGAATCTTTGTCCTCAACAGTTTTGTGTTGTATAATTCCATTTTTGTCTTTTGTTAAATAAATGACTGTTTTGTCGTCCAAATATTGATTTTCATACCAATCCCAAATTTCGTTTTCCGCAGTTCTTTCGATTTGTTCAATTTGGCGATTTAATTTGTCAAATTTCCATTCGATTGAACCAACAAAATTGTTTTCAGAGTCGTATTGTTTCTCGGAAATACAATTTCCATTTGGGTCATAATCAAATAAGACAGTATATCTTATCTCTCCGCTTTCTTCAAAAAAGACTGTTTTTTCTTTAAGTCCGTTTAAATTGAATTCGTTGATAATGTGCTCTCGCACTTTACCATTTCCTCCAATTATTTTTCTTGACTTAATGTTCATTTTTAATGTTTGCTAACGTTTTTGTATAAGAATAGTTGCGGTTTTGTGTGCGAGGATTTTCCGGAGGAAAATCAGACGTAACAAAAGCGCAACGACCTTTGATTAAGCACTAATTTAGCAATTATTTTTATACGGTGTTACCACCAGTTTATTTCAGTCTTTTAAATTCTAATTTTATCGGACTTACTTCTTCTCCAGCTTCTTTCATCATTTTGTCCATAATTGGGTCAGAATAATAAGCAGAAAAACTATCTTTTTCCTTTTCAAATATTAAGTATAAAAGAGTCATTGATTCAGGTTCTTTACCATTTCCTCTTGGAATTGGTTTTGTTGTCAGAGTTAAAGTGTCTTTTTTCACACTCCAATCTTGTAAATCAGATTTCATAAATTCAGACAATTTTATTTCTCCGTTTCTATTTACTCCAGGTCCAGTAATACCAGTTCCGTCTTCATTAAGACTTATCAAATTTATCATTCCGTTTGGATTGGGTTCAGTAATCCAATTTCCGATAAAATAATTGTCTTTTTTTTGTCCTAAAATGGTATTAAAAGTTGCAACTATAAAAGTTAATAATAATATTTTTTTCATTTTTCTTGTAATTGGTGGTAACACGTAAATATACGCAATTGTGACCCTAAAACTAATAAAATAAATGGTATTAACCTATCTCAAGCTTAGCCTTTATTACAAAAGTTTTACAATATGCGCATTTTCAATATCGTCCGTTTTTTTTGCTATATTTAAACATTGTTTTGATATATAAAATACGCATAACACTTAATGGATTTTAAAAACTATAAATTTGTACCTGGTACACATAGAGAAAAGCAGGTAATTTGGATTCAATTTAATTATAATCCAAACTTAATAGCCCTACTAAAACAACGCTTTTCGTCTGTTAAATGGAGTCAAAGTAAAAAATCATGGTATTTACCAGATTTAATTGCAGTAAGGTCTGCACTTAATATGGCGCAACCCGATGCGCATTTAAAACTGTTACATAAAGTGCACATCAATAATAAAAAAGCGCTTAAAGCTTACTATAATCAACTGCAGCTAAAAGCCTATAGTCGTAATACGGTAAGAATGTATTTGGCAGAATTTAGCCACTTACTTATATTAATTAAAGATTACCCAGTTGACGATTTATCACAGGAAAGATTAAAAGACTACTTTCTTTACTGTGTTAAAATATTAAAAATGAGCGAAAGAAAGATGAATGGTAAAATTAATGCTGTTAAGTTCTATTTCGAAAAAGTAAAACAGCAACCACAAATGTTTTTCGATATTCCTCGACCAAAAAAACCGGTTACACTACCCAAAATGCTTAGTAAAAATGAAGTAAAACGCCTCTTTAACGAAGTAAAAAATCCCAAACACCTTCTTATCCTTAAATTATGTTATGGTATGGGTTTACGTGTAAGCGAAATAGTAAAACTAAAATTGACGCATATAGATAGCGAAAGAATGCAGGTACTTATTAGCGGAGCAAAGGGCAAGAAAGACAGATACGTTAATTTGCCGGAAAGCGTTCTCGGTGCGTTACGTGAGTATTACATAGCTTACAGACCAGAATATTGGCTTTTTCAAGGACAATATGGAGGTGCATACAGCACAAGAAGTGTACAGGCAATATTTAAACGGGCTATGAAAAAAGCTAAAATTAAAAAACAAATTGGAGTACATGGGCTTCGCCATAGTTATGCCACGCATTTATTAGAAAGCGGAGCAGATCTTCGGTTTATACAACAGTTGTTAGGCCATTACAGTATTAAAACCACCCAAATTTATACGCATGTTACTAAATCTGCAGTATCTAATATTAAAAGTCCTTTAGATACGCTGGACTAAAAATGTTTCAAAAAGAAATGCTAATCTTCAGTAGTTTCTTCCATTGTATGGTACACGTTCTGCACATCGTCATCCTCTTCAATTTTCTCTAAAAGTTTTTCTACATCTGCAGCCTCTTCTGGTGTTAATTTTTTGGTAACCTGCGGAATACGTTCGAAACCAGAAGATAAAATTTCAATACCACGAGATTCTAATTCGGCTTGTATAGTCCCAAAACTTTCAAAAGGTGCATAAATTAAAATGCCATCGTCGTCTGCAAAAACTTCTTCGGCACCAAAATCTATAAATTCAAGCTCTAGCTCTTCAGGATCTAAACCTTCAGCAGGAATTCTAAAATTACACGTATGGTCAAACATAAACACAACCGATCCAGAGGTACCTAAATTGCCATCACATTTGTTAAAATAACTACGCACATTCGCAACGGTTCTGTTATTATTATCTGTTGCTGTTTCTACTAAAACGGCAATACCATGTGGAGCATAACCTTCAAAAATAACTTCTTTATAGTCGCCTTGGTCTTTTTCGCTGGCTTTTTTAATGGCGCGCTCTACATTATCTTTAGGCATGTTTACAGCCTTTGCATTCTGTATTACAGCTCTTAAACGCGAGTTACTGTCTGGATCCGGACCACCTTCCTTAACAGCCATAACAATGTCTTTTCCAATACGAGTAAAGGCCTTGCTCATAGCAGACCATCGTTTCATTTTTCTTGCTTTACGGAATTCAAAAGCTCTTCCCATAGACTATTATATGTTTTATTTATACAACCTCAATAGGTATCAAGGCCAAATGTATTGTTATTAATTTTGTTTTATAAGCATCGCAAATTTATAAAAATATACGATGTTTTAAAATGGATATTTTTCTTTAATTACATTAAACCGAAGTATTATTCTTCATCATCAATAATACCCTCTATCGCTCTCGCTAGTTTAATATCTTTTAGCGTAACGCCTTTAGCATCGTGGGTGGACAACGAAATATTTAATATATTATACGTGTTCGCCCAGTCTGGATGGTGGTTTAGTGCTTCGCATTCAAAAGCTATACGGCTCATAGCACTAAAACAATCTTTAAAATTATTAAACTCATATTCGGTATGGATGGCATCATCTGCATAATTCCACTCTGGTAACTTTTCTAAATGTTTTTTTATTTCTTTTTCTGAAAGCTTACTCATAAAACTAAGATTTAAATTTAAGAGGATAAGTTAAGGAATACCCATTTTTAAAACAACTAAACTTCAAGTTCTTTCAAGACATCTTTACTTTCCAGCTGAAGGTGTTTTGGTAACCTGTTGTGTTTAGAAAGTACAGCGAGATAGCGCTCCTCGTTTGTAGTATATACGTTTTTAAGTAAAGGTTTAAAACTGCCTAAGGTTTCTATAATCTCTTTTATAAAATCGTCATGATGCACCAAATCCTTACTTCCTAAATGAAATATTCCAGACTTGTTTCTATTAATTATATAATGTATTTGCTGCGTCACTTTAGTATCTGTCGTAACATTCATAACCAAATTTGGAAACACCTCAATAGGAATGTCTTCTTTTAAAAACGCTTTTATCTCTTTAATTCGTGGCGATTGCGCACCAAAAACCATAGGTAATCTTAAAATGGAGATTTGCTTTTTTGGCATGCGCAGCAACATATTCTCAATTTTAATCTTAAAATGACCATACATACTATGGCTTAGCGTTTTGTCTAATTCGTAACTGGGAAATTTACTGTACGCATCAAAAACATTAGCAGAAGAGAGGTAAAGCAGTCTTGCATTGTTGGCAACTAAATACTCGCACATATGCGCATGGGCAATAACTTGTGCCGAAAAATTACCACGTAATGCAGAAATGATAACGGTTGGTTTTACATAATCTAAAATCTCGAAAATATCGTCTTCCTCAACATGGTATTGAAAATAATGCTGGTTTTTATCGTAGCTGTAATTGTCTGTTCTGTAAGTACCAAAAGTTCTAAAATAGGAGCAGAGCTCTTTGTAAATGGCTTCGCCTATAAAACCACTGGCTCCCAAAATAAGAATTCTGTTTTTTTTGTCTATTTCCTGCTTCATTAAACACTAAACGTCCTGTAGACGCAAAATCTTATCCTTTGTAAAAAGGTAGTTTTACAACTGTTGCTGGTACTGCGTTTTTACGTATTTGAATGTTAATTTTACTATTAACATCTGTAAAAACCACAGGCACATAACCCAATCCAATACCTTTTCCTAAACTGGGAGACATGGTACCAGAAGTTACTGTACCAATCTTTTTACCTTGTCCGTCTACAATATCGTAACCTTGTCGTGGAATGCCACGCTCGTCCAGCTCGAAAGCTATTAGT
This sequence comes from Lacinutrix chionoecetis, assembly GCF_053604665.1. Lineage (NCBI taxonomy): Bacteria > Pseudomonadati > Bacteroidota > Flavobacteriia > Flavobacteriales > Flavobacteriaceae > Lacinutrix > Lacinutrix chionoecetis. The sequence continues at coordinate 65,904 of NZ_JBSHNQ010000047.1, read as the reverse complement.
TTACGGTCTACACCATGTTTTTTTTGGTGTTCTAAAGCATCAGAATTTGTAAAGTCTTTTGTAAATTTTGTTATCCATCCTAAACCAGCTTCTAAGGGAGAGGTAGTATCGTCTATATCGTTACCGTAAAGGCAATAACCCATTTCCAAACGTAAGGTATCTCTTGCCGCAAGGCCAATTGGTTTGGCGCCAGCTTCTGTTACTTTGTCCCAAATTTGTTTAACTTCACTGTTTTTACAGTATATTTCAAAACCACCACTTCCAGTATAACCTGTTGCCGAAATAATTACATGCGCGATACCTGCAAAATCGCCAACCACAAAATTATAGAACTTTATTTCAGATAGATCCAAACTCGATAAGGCTTGCATTTTTTCCACAGCATTAGGACCTTGTATTGCTAAAAGCGAATAGTCTTCGCTTAAATCGCGCATCGAGGCACCAACATCGTTTTTAGAGGAAATCCAATTCCAGTCTTTTTCAATATTACTGGCATTAACAACAAGTAAATATTGGTCTTCTTTAAGTTTATAGATAATTAAATCGTCCACAATACCTCCATCATCATTTGGTAAACACGAATATTGTGCTTTTCCTACGGTTAATTTAGAGGCATCATTACTACTTACTTTTTGTATTAAAGCTAAGGCGTTAGGACCTTCAATTAAAAATTCGCCCATATGCGAAACATCAAAAACACCACAATCCTGTCGTACTGCTTCATGTTCTATGTTTACGCCATCGTATTGTACTGGCATATTATAACCAGCAAATGGTACCATTTTGGCGCCAAGAGCTTTATGTGTTGCTGATAATGCTGTGTCTTTCATCGAGAAATTATATTTTCATTTTTCGCCTAAGCGAAATTTTGTGTTACATTTTGCTATTAATTTTAATAAGCGAAACAAAAGTATTGAAAAATATTGAGTTCATTTCCATGACCTTCTTATTTAAAAATCTTAATATTTTTTAGGTTCGGCTATAATCACTAATTTTCAACCCAATTACAATTAATACAGTTGTCTATGAAGTGGCTTTTACCTATTCTCTTTCTTACATTTATTGTAATAACTTCACGTAAAAAGAAGACAGAAAAAAGGGTCGATGATGCAAAAACCGAGACATTTATAGGCTCGGTAAATAAAGACAATACCTTTGTGCCAATAGAAGGGCTAATTAGTTTTAAATTTAAGACAGAAGATTCTTTAAATCTGGTTATTTCAAGAATTAATCATCAGGATAAATACTGCTCGCTGCACTTGTATCTGGAATACAAGAAGAAAGTAATCGATAAAATAAGTTACCCAAAACTATTCCAGCAATGCAATCCTGAAGTGCATTTAAAACAGGACTTTAAACAATTAAAGTCTGTTGTTTTACCAAATGCTAAAACCGAAGTTGGCCTAATAACCTTTAAGCTGGCGAATGGTGCCACTTACGATTTGCTCGTTGGGCAAAGCAACAGAAAGCTCTTAAAACTTGAAGAGGAAATAGCATTTAATCCAGACCAGATTGTAGAGAACACACTAACCGTAAAAGACAGCGCATTGATTTACAGCAGTAAGATTCTTAACATACAAGACAAAATAGAACACTCTAAAGCAACCAAAACATTAGAAGTTTTAGGCAACGGAATTGTAAAAGAACAGAAAACGTTCCCAGTTACAAAACAGGTGTATACGCATACATTTAAAAAGCATCCTAATTATACATATAGTATTGAGCAAACCAGTTATAATTGGAGAACAAGTATTTATAAATCCCTGTTGAAAAAAGATGAAAATGTATTAGATTCTAATATACTTGAAAGACATGATAACTATATAGAAACGTTATACGAAGTTAACGAAGTGAAAGCAATCTACTCAGCTCCTGCTATCACAAATATTGAAGAACTGGTGGAAATCACTAATAATAGTTTAGGCGAAACTTGGGATGGTTATGCTTATAGTAACATGCTTTTTGGCTACACAAAAAATAACACCTTGGTTAACGAATTGTTTACAAATAGCGAAGGCGGAAACACAGAAACTGACTTCTCTCGAAGTTATAAAGCAGATGAAAGTTTTATAATTCCATATACTACTGAAGCGAATTTTAAAAACAGAATAATAATTAATAAAACAGGCAATGAAACCCTTTACGATATGGATAAGGACGACCAAGAGGGTAAAACCACCCAATTTTATAATATCGATGAAGTCTACAAAGCTGTAAATGGACAATTTATTGAAGATACCACGACAGGTTATAATGCTTATGTAATTGCCAAAAACGGATTGTCGGTTAGACAAAAACCAGGTTTTACCGAAAGAATAGAAAAGTTAGATTATAAAACTGAAGTAAAAGTAATTGCCAAATCTAAAATAGAAATAGTACTCAAGGAAGCTAACAATAAAATAATAACTGGTCGTTGGTGTAAAATACTCTATAATAGTGGCAAAACAGGGTATGTGTTCGATGGGTATTTAAGCAAGGCAAAACCAGAGTAATTTGTCCATTGTTTCTTAAAACTATAAGAAAGAAGTATTAAACTAAAGTTAAACGGTACCTATTCTTAGGTTGCTTACGCATTACAAGCTATATTAAGCTATGGAAAATATTTTAATTGCAGGTGCCAATGGTACTACCGGAAAAAAAATTGTAAATCTTTTACACGAATCTCAGTATTTTAATCCCATCGCAATGGTGAGAAAAGCAGAGCAGGAATCGTACTTTAAAGCTAATAATATCGAAACGGTTTTAGCAGACTTAGAAGAAGACGTCTCTCATGTTTTTAATAACCAAACAGTAGATAAAGTATTATTCGCAGCTGGATCTGGAGGTAAGAAAGTGGTGGCTGTAGATCAAGAAGGCGCAAAACGATTAATTGATGCATCTACTAAAAACAACGTAAAAAAGTTTGTAATGCTTAGTTCTATGGGAGCCGATAATCCTGAAGAACAAAGTGACCTGCAAGCCTATTTAAAGGCAAAACATAACGCGGATGAACACTTAAAAGCGAGCGGTTTAAACTATTCGATAGTGAGGCCAGGAGCGCTTACCAACGATGTTTTAACAAACACTATAGAGTTAGAGGAGAAACTCAATAAAAGTGGTGAAATTAGTAGAAATAATGTTGCGCAAACCTTAGTAAGAACCTTAAACGACGATATTGCTAATAAAGCAACATTCGAAATAATTAATGGTAACACATTAATTAGTGATGCTCTAAATAAAGTATCGACTATTACAAGCTAATTATTGAGATAATAAATACGATTTCAATTCATCATAGCTACTAATTTTAGTGGCTATTTTTGTTTTGTTTACCACAGATTTAATTTGCTCTGGCAATTCTTGTTTTTCCTGTATCACCTCCTCAACCACATCTAAAAATTTAGTAGGATGTGCTGTTTCTAAAAACACGCAGTGCGCTTTTGGGTTGTTTTTTAAATACGCTTTACAACCTAAATAACCAACAGCACCATGCGGATCTGCAACGTAGTTATATTGGTCGTAAATGGATTTTAACGCCTGTTTAGTTTCAGTATCACTAAAACTAAAAGAGGATAAATTAGTTTTTAAAGTATTGAATTCATTTTTATAAATTTCGCGAATACGTATAAAATTACTTGGATTCCCAACATCCATGGCATTGCTAATGGTTTGCACAGAGGGTTTAGGATGGTATTGTTCGGTTTCCAAATAGTTTGTTACAACATTGTTTTCGTTATTAGAAGCTATAAAATGTGTTATTGGTAGCCCTAATTGTTGTGCCATCATACCAGCACAAACGTTTCCAAAATTACCACTTGGTACAGAAAATACAATCTCTTTGTGTTTGTTGTGCAATTGTTTGTACGCAAACATAAAATAAAAGAGTTGTGGCAGCCATCTTGCAACATTAATGGAATTAGCCGAAGTAAGCTGCATTTTGCTGGTTAAAGCATTATCTAAAAAAGCCTGTTTAACCATATCTTGGCAATCGTCAAAAACACCATCAACTTCTAATGCCTTTATGTTTTTACCAAGTGTAGTGAGTTGTTTTTCTTGTATATCGCTTACTTTACCGCTTGGATATAGAATAACAACATTTACGCCTTTAACGCCTAAAAAACCATTAGCTACCGCACCTCCTGTATCTCCGGAAGTTGCTACCAAAACAGTTACTTCATTGGTGTTTTTCTTGTTAAAATAGCCTAAACATCGTGCCATAAATCTCGCACCAACATCTTTAAAAGCCATGGTTGGTCCATGAAACAACTCTAAGGTCGAAATATTTTCATCTAATGAGATAACAGGAAAATCGAAAGACAAGGTGTCTTCAATAATCGTTTTTAGTACCTCTTCAGGAATATCTGGTGTTACAAACTGTTTAATGGCTTGAAAAGCAATTTCAGGATACGTTAAATCATCAATATTTTCAAAAAAAGAAGGTGGCAATGGTGTAATACTTTCAGGAAAATACAAACCTTTATCTGGTGCTAATCCTTTAATTACCGCATCTTTAAATGTTGTGTTTGGTGCTTTATGGTTGAGACTGTAGTAGTTCATAATTATAAATAATTGACAGAAGACTTCTGACTGAAGACAGAAGTGCTTCTTTACTAAAATAGAGTATTTTGAGATTAATTAATATTTTTTCTAAAGGCGCTCATCATGTTCATTAGATTGAAAGACTCATTATAAAACTTATCGAATTCGATTTGACTAATATATTTTCTTCTTTTAGCTTTAAAAAGACAGGTTATAACTTCTGCAAGAGAGCGTATTGAATAACTAACAAATTTTCTTTGTTCAGGATTCGATTGCCCTATTGATCCTTCAGATATGTTTAGTGCTATTGAGTCTGAAGCTCTTCTTATTTGAGATGATAAATTATATTTTTCTTTGTCAGGAAAATTATTAGCAATTGAATTCATTTCTTCACCAAAATCCATTGCCTTTTGCCATATTATTAGTTTTTCGAATTTAAATTTATTCATAATTTACTCATTAATTAAATATTCCGTATTCAGCTATCCGTCTTCCGTCTTCCGTCTTCAGTCTTCAGTCTTCAGTCATTTTTAACACATTCCATCTAAAGAATCATCATACCCTGTGTATTAATCTTTGAAACATATACATTATAATTAATATCTGTTTTCGAATACACATTTTTCATAGCTTTTGCAACGGCTTCTGCATGTTCTTTTCCTTTTGATAATGCAAAAACGGATGGTCCGGAACCAGAAATGCCAACACCTAAAGCTCCCGCTTTCAGGCTTTCCGCCTTAACCATATTAAAATGAGGAATCAATTTACTCCTGTATGGTTCTACAATAACGTCGTTAAGCGAATCGCTTAACAACTTATAATCGTTGGTATGCATGGCATGTATTAAACTGCCAACATTAGCCCATTGTGTAATAGCATTTTTTAACGGAATTTCCTTTGGCAAAATGGCACGGGCTTCAGAAGTTTTTATCTCTATTTCCGGATGAATTATTGTGGCAAATAAATCTGTTGGTGTTGGGATTTTTAAAACGTGTAAAGGAGCAATAGATTTCACCAATGTAAAACCGCCAAATAGAGCAGGAGCTATATTGTCTGCATGCTCACTACCGCTGGCAAGAGCTTCACCTTTCATAGCGAACGTTGTAAGTTCAGTAGGGTTATAGGGCCTGTTTAATAATTCGTTTATAGCCCAAACACTTCCAGCCGCACTGGCAGAACTACTACCAATACCACTTCCAGGTTTAATTTTTTTATAGATTTCTATTTCAAATCCGCAATCTGGTTTAAAAGCATCAACTAAAGCTAATGCCGAAACGCCAGCTACGTTTTTTTTGGTTTCTAATGGTAAATCATAGCCTTCAATTTTGGTTATTTTAATACCTTTTGCTGTGGTTTTTCTTATCACCATTACATCGCCAATAGTATCTAAGCAAAAACCAAGGACATCGAAACCACAAGAGACATTTGCAACGGTTGCTGGTGAGAATATTTTTATTTCATTCATAGGTTCTGTAAAGGAAAATAGAAATTGATTTACCTGTTTCTATCTATGCTACCAGTTTTTTACTTATTTCCAACTCTAATAATATCTGCAAATAAACCAGAGGCTGTAACATCTGCTCCAGCGCCTGCACCTTTAACAATAAGTGGTTGTTCTGGATAACGTTGTGTATAAAACATAACGATATTGTCTTTACCTTCAAGGTTCGCAAAAGGATGATTTTCTGGTATTTCCCGCAGGCCAACTTTCGCTTTGCCGTCTTTAAATTCTGCTACATATTTAAGTTGGCAGTTTTTGGATTTGGCATCGGAATACAATTTTTGAAAATAAGCCTCATCGTCCTTTAACGTTTTATAGAAGTCATCAACAGTATCGCTCTCTAAATTGGCTTTCGTTAAAAATGAATCGTTCTCAATAGACTCAATTTCCATGACTCCGCCATTTTCACGTGCTAAAATTAATATTTTTCGAGCTACGTCTATACCACTTAAATCTATTCGTGGGTCTGGTTCTGTATAGCCTTCAAATTGAGCACGTTTTACTGTGTCATGAAAATTGGTACGGTCGCTAAAATGATTAAAAATAAAATTTAAACTTCCTGAAAGCACGGCTTGAATACTGGTTACTTTATCTCCAGAAGCTACCAGATTATTTAGTGTGTTAATTATTGGTAATCCTGCACCTACATTCGTTTCGTATAAAAAAGGCGTATTGAATTTAAGCGATAAATCTTGCAGGTATTTATAATTACTGTATTCGCTGGAACAGGCAATTTTACTACAAGCAACCACGGCAATACTGTTTTTTAGATAGTCTGCATACATTTTTGAAACGGCCTCATTTGCAGTGACATCCACAAAAATACTGTTGCGTAAATTTAACTCTGTAGCTTTATTAAAAAAGCCTTTTAAACTCGATTTATCCGCATGATGAAATAGTGAAGCCCATTTTTTAAGTTTGATGCCTTTAGGATTAAAAACCATTTTTCTTGAATTAGATAAACCTATAATGCGTACATCTAATTTAAGGTTCTTCTTTAGATAATCGTGTTGCTGCTCAATCTGGTCTATTAGTTTTTCGCCAACATTGCCAATACCAGTTATATATACATTTAGCTGTTTAATATTATCTTCAAAAAAGCGTTCATGAATGGTATTTAAAGCTTTTTCAACATCTTTCTCGGCAATCACAGCCGAGATGTTTCTTTCTGAAGCGCCTTGGGCAATAGCACGAACATTAATATTATTTTTTCCTAAAGCACTAAACATTTTACCACTAATACTTTGATGATTTTTCATATTATCACCAATTAACGCAATAATAGATAAATTAAGCTCTACAATAATAGGATCTATTTTATGCATTGAAATTTCATATTCAAATGCATTATTTATAGCAGTCTCAGCTTTACTGGCATCGTTTTGTAGAATACCAAAACAGATGGAATGCTCAGACGAGGCTTGCGTTATTAAAATTATATTAATTTGTTCCTGAGCTAAAGTCTCGAATAAACGTTTTGAAAAACCTGGAACTCCAACCATACCATTACCCTGTAACGTTAATAAAGCAATGTTGTTAATGTTTGTTATTCCTGTTGCAACATTAGATTTATTATGCGCTTCGTTAGAAATTACAGTACCAGGATCTTCTGGTTTTAAGGTGTTTTTTATGTGTATAGGAATGTTTAAATCTAAAACGGGTTGTACAGTAGGAGGGTAAAGTACTTTGGCGCCAAAATGAGATAACTCCATGGCTTCCTGATAGCTAATTTGTTCTATAGGATAAGCCTGTTTAACTAATTTAGGATTGGCAGTATACATACCACTAACGTCCGTCCAAATCTCTAAGCGTTCTACATTTAAAGCAGCAGCTACAATAGCAGCTGTGTAGTCCGATCCGCCTCTGCCAAGTGTGGTAATCTCGCCTTTATTGGATTTTGAAATAAACCCAGGTAATATGGTTATATGTTGCTCGGCCTTATTAAAATACTCACGAATTTTAGTATTAGATGCTTCAAAATCAACTTCTGCTTCTGTAAATTTAGAATTGGTTATTATTAATTCTTGAGTGTTTTTTCGTTTGGCTATTAATCCTCTGGATTTTAATGTTTCAGCTATAATGTACGACGATAATAATTCCCCAAAACTTACTAATTTATCTGAGGTTTGAGGGGACAATTCATTTATTAAATAAATACCATCTAAAAGACTGTGTAAATGTTTTAATTTTTCTTCTAAAGTAGTAACAATCGTTTTGTTTTTTGTTGGAATTAAATCTAACAATAACTTTAAGTGAGTAGATTTAATTGCTTTATATTCAGATATATAATCTTTATCTTTATCCTTAGCCAACTGTCCTGCATTGAGAAGCTTATCGGTAATCCCACCAACGGCAGAAACCACACAAATTATTTTATCTTTAGACGCATAATTCTCTAAAACATCAATGACTTTATTTATGTTTTTTGATGAACCTACAGATGTTCCTCCAAATTTTAATACCTGCATTTGTATTGAATGATTAAATTTATATTTGATGCTGAAATGTATTACTTTTACCTGAATAAGAAAACAAAACCATCATTTTTATAATATTCTAAATTTTAAGCCTTAATATCTTGAAATTAAAAATAAAAATGCGAATTATGTAAATTATATTAAATGAAAATTTTCTCTAAAGAACAAATATATGCTGGCGATAAACAAACTCAGGAGCGCCAGAAGATTTCCTCAACCGATTTAATGGAGCGTGCAGGCATACAGATTTTTAACTGGCTACACATGCGTATGCAAGGCGCTCAGGTACCTATTCATGTTTTTTGTGGTATAGGTAATAATGGTGGTGATGGTCTGGTTGTTGCCAGACATTTAATAACACATGGCTATAATGTAAAAGTATACATTGTTAATTGCAGTGATAAGCGTAGTAAAGATTTTTTAATTAATTACGATCGTATAAAAAACATTACCAAAGAATGGCCAACCTTATTAAGTTGCAAAGAGGATTTTAACGAACTGCAAATTGATACTAAAGACATCATTATTGACGCCGTTTTTGGCATTGGACTTAATCGTCCTGTAGATCCTTGGGTTAAAGATTTATTTAAATTTTTTAAAACAACCAAGGCATTTACCTTGTCTGTAGACGTTCCTTCTGGATTACATACAGATATTGCTGTTGATGACGACGAAGGCATTGTATATGCAGGTTACACATTAAGCTTTCAAACGCCAAAACTCATTTTCTTTTTACCTGAAACTGTTAAATATACTCAACAATGGGAGGTTTTAGATATTGGTATTGATCCGGAATATTTATTTTCTACACAAACTGAAGCTAATTTAATTGGTAAAAATGAAGTACTTCCAATTTACCAGCCTCGTGAGAAATACAGCCATAAAGGCACGTTTGGACACAGTTTAATAATAGGAGGGAGCTATGGAAAAATAGGAGCGGTAACATTAGCTTCTCGTTCTGTATTGGCTGCTGGTGCAGGCAAGGTTACCACTTATATACCAAAGTGTGGTTATACTGTTTTACAGACGGCATTACCAGAAGCAATGGTTATTACCGATGCAAATGAAGAAAAAATCACCAAAATAGATTATAAAATAGAACCAACTGTTGTTGGTATTGGTGTTGGTTTAGGAACCGATGCAAAAACAGTAACTGCTGTTGAAGCATTTTTGAAGGCAAATAAAACGCCCTTGGTTATTGATGCCGATGGACTAAACATAATATCGAAAAAGAAAAGCCTATTAAAATTATTGCCAGAATTAACAGTCTTAACGCCACATCCTAAGGAATTAGAAAGACTAATTGGTAAATGGAACGACGATTTCGATAAACTTAAGAAAACAAAAGCTTTTGCTAAAAAGTATAAGATTATAGTAGTAATTAAAGGCGCAAATACTATTACCGTTTTCGACAACAAACTCTATGTTAATGCCACAGGTAATCCAGGATTAGCAACCGCAGGCACAGGAGATGTTTTAACAGGCATAATTATTGGTTTAATCTCTCAAGGTTACGATGCGCTGCAAGCCTCATTATTTGGTGTCTATTTGCATGGTAAAAGTGCTGATATTTTAATCGAGCAATTAGGTTACCAAAGTTTATTAGCAAGTGATGTAATTGATGGTATAGCATTGGCTTACCTCGATTTATTTAAACAGCCAGAGCAACCTGAAGTGGAAGAAACACCAGACGATAATAAAAAGAAACAAAAAAGAAAATAAATCCATAAAAAAAAACCGAAGTCTGAAACTTCGGTTTTTTATGTAAAACTTTAATAGCTATTAAATGTTTTCCAGGCTATTTAGTACGTCTCTTAATTTAGGACTTGAAGGTCTTGGAGCATCTGCATCAACAACATTTCCAGCCGGATCGATCAAAATGAATCTTGGGATTCCATTAATTTTGAATCCTTGTACAAAATCTGTTTGCCATCCATTATCTGAAATCACCTGAATACCACCTAACTCTTTTTCGGCAACCATTTTTTTCCAACCTTCGTAAGCTAATTTTGCAGCTTCTTCTTTGGTGTCTGCTTTAAAACCTCTACCATCATCAACAGAAAGGCTTACAAACTCAATGTTTTTGTCCTCAAAATCTTTTTCAACTTCCTTTAAAGACGGTATCTCTTTAATACAAGGTCCACACCAGGTTGCCCAGACATCGATATACACATATTTACCTTTTAAATCTGCTAAAGAGGTTTTGCCTCCATTTATGTTTTCAAAATTAAAAGTAGGTGCTGGCTTACCAATGTAAGATGCAAATTGTGCTGCTCGTGCTTGCTGCTGCTTGTAAGCTCCTGTAATACCAGGTTTAAACTGCGCAATACCCATCTTCTCGTTGGCTAAAAGTGTAGAATCTAAATCTTTTGCGTTAGCATCCAGAAACGTGTTTAATTCGTTTTCAAGCTCTATTACTTTAGCATTAAACGCGGCTTCGTCTAAGTCAAAAACACTTGGTTCAACCAGATCTTTTTGCATCACCACTTTCTTAACTAAATAATTGTTAGGCTCGGCACCTTCTCCAGTAAATTTTAATGTTTCGAAAAATTCTTTCGAATTTAAATCTAATTTTAAGTCATATCCATTTTTTAAATACACTTGTGCAGCCTCTTTACCATCGTAAACTCCATATATACCTGGAGCAACTTTTAAAGTATCACTAAAGGTACCATCTTCGGCAACTTTAACTGTTTTAGAGAAGTTTCTACCCTGATAAATAAACAGAGAGTCACTATTTTTATTTTCAATTGTACCAGACAATGTAACATAATCTTTTGGTGGCTCTTCTTTACATGCAACAATTGCCAGTACAGCTAAGCTCAATAATAATTTTTTCATTTTTATATTTTTTAATTGCTGTAAAAATAATAGAATATTGTAACAATGCTGCTTTATTCATAAATTATTAACATAATTTGCGTTCCACTTAGCATTTGTTATTTTTGATGCTGCTAATTTAATTTCTATGAGTACATACCATAATATATCTTCTAAAAAACTTGACATTGTAACTATTTACAACATCTTTAAAGACAACAAGAAATTAAAATTGTCTAAGGAGGCGACGCAGAAAATAAAAGCTTGTAAAAGCTATTTGGATAAGAAATTAAATGAAGCCGACAAGCCTTTCTATGGCATAAATACGGGTTTTGGCTCGTTATATAATGTCGAAATTTCTAAAAATGATTTAACCAAACTACAGGAAAATTTAGTAATGTCTCATGCCTGTGGAACAGGAGAGCGAGTACCAGAACCTATTGTTAAAGTGATGCTGCTTTTAAAAATACAGTCGCTTAGTTATGGGCATAGTGGTGTGCAATTAGAAACGGTTAACCGTTTAATCGATTTTTTCAATAACGATGTTTTTCCATTTGTGTTTACACAAGGCTCACTTGGTGCTTCTGGTGATTTGGCGCCTTTAGCCCATTTAGCATTACCATTAATAGGTAAAGGTAAAGTGGTGCACGATAAAAAAGAAGTCAATGCCAACACCATACTTAAAAAGTTTGATTGGAAACCAATAAAATTAGAAGCTAAAGAAGGATTAGCACTGTTAAACGGCACGCAGTTTATGAGTGCTTATGGTGTATATTTGTTATTAATGTCTCATAAAGCCTCTTATCTGGCAGATGTTGTTGCAAGTATTTCTTTAGATGCTTTTGATGGCAGAATAGAACCATTTCATGATTTAGTACACCAGGTTCGTGCACATTCCGGACAATTAAAAGTCGCGAGACGTTTTAATGAATTTTTAAAAGGAAGCGAACTTATTACACGAGAGAAAGAGCATGTTCAAGATCCGTATTCTTTTAGGTGCATTCCGCAAGTGCATGGCGCAACTAAAGACACTTTAGATTTTGTGGAAAAGGTTGTACTAACCGAAATTAATTCGGTGACCGACAATCCTAACATATTTCCTGAAGAAGATTTAATAATTAGTGGAGGAAATTTTCATGGTCAGCCATTGGCTTTAGCCTTAGATTATTTAAAAATAGCCATGGCAGAAATAGGAAACATTTCTGAACGTAGAACATTTCAATTGGTATCTGGCTTACGAGGATTGCCAGCTTTCTTGGTCGATAATCCAGGTTTGAATTCTGGTTTTATGATTCCGCAATACACTGCAGCAAGTATTGTTAGTGCGAATAAACAACTAGCAACACCTGCAAGTGTAGATAGTATTGTTTCAAGTAATGGACAAGAAGATCATGTTAGTATGGGTGCTAATGCAGCAACGCAGGCTTACAGATTAATTAGAAATGTAGAGCGTATAATTGCTATAGAACTTATGAATGCAAGTCAAGCCATAGCCTTTAGAAACCCTTTAAAAACTTCACCGTTTTTAGAATCGTTTTTAGAAGCCTATAGAAAAGACGTTACATTTGTTGAAAAAGATCGTGTACTGCATGATGATATTGAAGCTTCAATTGCTTTTTTAATTGATTTGGATATTGAAATTGAAGAGTTGTTTTTAAATGATTATGGCATCTCTAAGACGCACAAGTAACACAAAATCTGCTGTGTGGCATAAGCATAATACGACCTATTGGTATTTGATTGTTGCACTTACCGCAAACTCCAAAATGGGGCTCGTAAAGGTTAGATAATGTAATTTGAAGGTTCTTTAGTTTCTGTTCAGACTTTTTTAAAGCGGCTTCATTAACCGACTTATTATTAATAGCATCCATTCTTGACACTCTACCAATGGAGTTTTCTGGTGAGATAGGTTTTGTAAACTCTCTCAAACGGGCAATAGATGCTTCGGAAGTAGAAATTTCATCTTTAATTAGGGCTTCAATTTTTCTTAATGCCTCGGGAGTCATGACTTAATTATATTATTTTCACTTTTATTACTTGGAAGAATCTCAACAAAATAATAAATAATAGATCCAATTGAAGAGGTGAAAATTAAAACCAAAGTCCACATTAATTTTTTGCTACTATCGTTAAGCGGATTGTTGTTTGCATGTATAATATAATAAATTAATAAAGCAATAGAGATGATGCTGCTTACTATTATAAATACAAATAACATTAAAAAATTAGACATAAACGTTGCAGGTATTTGCTGTGCGTCGCTATCTATATTAGCTGTTGATTGCAGCTCACCATAACCATGAAGAAAAAACATAAAGAAGCATATAAAAAAAGCAACAAAGAAGAGTAGTGGTGAAAAAGTAAAAATTCCTAACCATATTTTTTTAGTAGTTGTCATAGCATTTTTATATTTAAAATCTAAGATAAAAAAATCCTGTAAGCTATCTGCTTACAGGATTTTTTATGTATATAATTATTTTATTAAGATTCGGTCGATTTTTCAGCCTTTTCAATTTTAATGGTTATTTCATCAGTTTTACTGTCTAAATCCATAATAATTTTATCGCCTTCTGTAACATGAGAGGTAATAATCTCTTCGGCTAAAGCATCTTCAACATATTTTTGTATAGCTCTTTTAAGTGGTCTTGCACCATATTGCTTATCGAAACCTTTCTCTGCTATATAATCTTTGGCAGTATCTGTCAATTCTAACTCGTACCCAAGACCTTTAATTCTAATAAATAATTTTTCTAATTCAATATCAATAATCTTATTAATATCTTCTTTTTCAAGCGCATTAAACACAACAACATCATCAATTCTATTTAAAAATTCTGGCGCAAACGATTTTTTTAATGCATTTTGAATTACAGCACGAGCATTAGCATCTTCCTGTGATTTTTGAGACGCTGTACCAAAGCCAATTCCTGTACCGAAATCTTTTAATTTACGCGCTCCAATATTAGAAGTCATGATAATAATGGTATTTCTAAAATCTATTTTACGTCCAAGCGAATCTGTTAAATAGCCATCGTCTAAAACTTGCAATAGCATGTTAAAAACATCTGGATGGGCTTTTTCAATTTCATCTAAAAGAATAACAGCATAAGGTTTACGTCTTACTTTTTCGGTTAACTGCCCACCTTCTTCGTAGCCAACATATCCTGGAGGTGCACCAACTAAACGAGAAATGGCGAATTTTTCCATGTATTCACTCATGTCTATTCTAATTAGCGAATCTTCACTATCAAAAAGCTCGCGAGATAATACTTTAGCTAATTGCGTTTTACCTACACCTGTCTGACCTAAAAATATAAATGAACCAATGGGCTTATTTGGGTCTTTAAGTCCTGCACGGTTACGCTGTATGGCTTTAACAACCTTAGCAACAGCTTCGTCCTGACCAATAACTTTACCGTTAATAAGTTCTGGCAATTCGGCAAGCTTATTACTTTCTGTTTGTGCAATTCGGTTTACAGGAACACCAGTCATCATAGAAACTACATCTGCCACATTATCCTCGGTAACCGTTTCTTTATTAAGTTTGGTATCTTCTTCCCATTTTTCCTGAGCGATAGCCAATTCTTTCTCTAAGCGTTTCTCATCGTCACGCAAACGAGCAGCTTCTTCGTATTTTTGCTTTTTAACAACAGAATTTTTTGTTTCCTTAACTTCTTCAAGCTTTTTCTCAAGCTCAATAACCTGTTTAGGCACATCGATATTTGTAATATGCACACGCGAACCAGCTTCATCTAAAGCATCGATAGCTTTGTCTGGAAGAAAACGCTCGGTCATATATCTGTTGGTAAGTTTTACACAGGCTTCTATCGCCTCGTCTGTATATTCTACATTGTGGTGTTCTTCGTATTTACCTTTAATATTATTGAGAATTTCTATTGTTTCCTCAACTGTGGTTGGTTCTACAATAACCTTTTGAAAACGACGCTCTAAAGCACCATCTTTCTCAATATATTGTCTGTATTCATCTAAAGTTGTGGCACCTATACATTGTATTTCGCCACGTGCTAAAGCAGGCTTAAACATATTAGATGCATCTAAACTTCCAGTAGCACCACCAGCACCAACAATGGTGTGAATTTCGTCTATAAACAAAATAACATCATCATTTTTTTCAAGCTCGTTCATAACGGCTTTCATTCGTTCTTCAAACTGACCTCTGTATTTTGTTCCAGCTACTAAACTGGCTAAATCTAAAGTAACCACACGTTTGTTAAATAAAATACGGGAAACTTTACGTTTTACGATTCTATTCGCTAAACCTTCGGCAATGGCACTTTTACCAACACCAGGTTCCCCAATTAGTAACGGGTTATTTTTCTTTCTACGTGATAAAATTTGAGACACACGTTCAATTTCTTTTTCTCGACCTACAACAGGATCTAATTTTCCTTCCTCTGCCATGGCAGTAAGATCACGACCAAAATTATCTAGAACTGGTGTTTTAGATTTTTTATTGGTTTTTCCTGTAGGCGTGTTAAAAATGTCTTTAGACTCATTACCATCGTTACCTTTAGAATCGTCATCTTGAAACGATTCTGCTTTAGGTTCTATATAATTATTATCGTCGTTTGTAATCATAGTCTTAAATTGTTCTTTTACATTATCGTAATCCACTTTTAGCTTATTTAAAAGCTTAGTAGTGGGATCGTTTTCATTTCTTAATATACACAAAAGCAAATGCGCGGTGTTAATTGAGGTGCTTTGAAACAATTTTGCTTCTAAAAACGTTGTTTTTAATGCACGCTCTGCTTGTCTGGTTAAGTGTAAATTCTTTTTTTCGTTAGAGGTAATGGTTACATTTGGATTTGCCGGACTTAATATTTCTACCTTTCTTCTCAAGTGATTTAAGTCAATATCCAAGGCATCTAATATATTAATAGCTTTACCATTTCCGTCTCTTAATAATCCAAGCATAAGGTGTTCGGTCCCAATAAAATCGTGACCTAAGCGAAGCGCTTCTTCTTTACTGTAAGCGATTACGTCCTTTACTCTTGGTGAAAAATTATCATCCATATCGTTGTTCCTTTCGTCAATAAATTTAGTGAATCATAATATCAATGGCAAAAACTATTCCTTAAATAATATGAAGATAGCTAATAGACAAAAAAAAGTTTATAAAATCAAAACAATTAACAAGATAGTTATTAACGAAAAAGCCTATCAAAATTGTTAATAAAAAGTGTTAAAAAACATCGCTTAAAGTCTTACTGTTGCTAATGATTTAATTATATTAGCACGTTTTGAAATAACTATAAAAATTTAATTAAAATTATATATGGCAGAAGGCGAAAAAGTGATTCCAATTAATATTGAAGATGAAATGAAATCGGCTTACATTGATTATTCAATGTCAGTCATTGTGTCACGTGCTTTACCAGACGTTAGAGATGGTTTAAAGCCAGTTCATAGACGTGTACTTTACGGTATGCATGAACTGGGTGTTAGAGCAAACAGTGCACACAAAAAATCTGCAAGAATTGTAGGTGAGGTTTTAGGTAAGTATCATCCACATGGCGATACGTCAGTTTACGATGCAATGGTACGTATGGCTCAAGAATGGAGCTTACGTTACATGCTTGTAGACGGACAAGGTAACTTTGGGTCTGTAGATGGCGACAGTCCTGCAGCAATGCGTTATACAGAAGCAAGAATGCGTAAGATATCTGAAGATATGTTAGCAGATATTGATAAAGAAACTGTGGACCATCAATTAAATTTTGATGATACCTTAGAAGAGCCAACAGTTTTACCAACACGTATTCCAGGCTTACTTGTTAATGGTGCTTCTGGTATTGCAGTAGGTATGGCAACCAATATGCCACCGCATAATTTAACCGAAGTTGTTGATGGAACAATTGCCTATATAGACAATCATGACATTGAAATAGACGAACTGATGCAGCATGTAAAAGCACCAGACTTTCCTACAGGAGGAACTATTTATGGTTATGATGGTGTAAAAGAAGCATTTCATACTGGTAGAGGAAGAATAGTCATGCGTGCCAACGCAAATATTGAAGAAGTTCAAGGTAGAGAATGTATTATAGTAACCGAAATTCCTTACCAAGTTAACAAGGCAGATATGATTAAAAAAACTGCCGATTTAGTCAATGATAAGAAATTAGAAGGCATCGCTACCATTAGAGATGAGTCTGACAGAAACGGGATGCGTATTGTTTATGTTTTAAAACGTGATGCAATACCTAACATCGTTTTAAATAAATTATACAAATACACGGCTTTACAATCTTCTTTTAGTGTTAATAATATCGCACTTGTAAAAGGGCGTCCCCAATTATTAAATTTAAAGCAATTAATTCAATATTTTGTAGAACACAGACACGAAGTTGTAGTTAGACGTACTACTTACGAATTACGTAAAGCTGAAGAACGTGCTCATATTTTAGAAGGTTTAATTATAGCATCAGACAATATTGATGAAGTTATAAAAATAATTAGAGCATCGTCTAATGCAGATGAAGCGCGTAACAATTTAATTGAACGCTTTAAACTTTCAGAAATTCAAGCGAAAGCTATTGTAGACATGCGTTTACGCCAGTTAACAGGACTGGAACAGGATAAACTTCGTAATGAATACGAAGAAATCATGAAAACGATTGAAGATTTAAAAGACATTCTTGCAAATAAAGAGCGAAGAATGACCATTATCAAAGAAGAATTAGTTGTTATTCGTGATAAGTATGGCGATGAGCGACGTTCTAAAATTGAATACGCAGGAGGTGATTTAAGTATTGAAGATATGATTCCAGACGAGAAAGTAGTTATTACTATTTCTCATGCTGGCTATATTAAACGTACCTCGTTAACAGAATATAAAACACAAAACAGAGGAGGTGTAGGCCAGAAAGCCTCAACGACACGTAACGAAGATTTCTTAGAACATTTATTTGTGGGTACTAACCACCAATATATGCTCTTCTTTACTCAAAAAGGAAAATGTTTCTGGATGCGTGTTTACGAAATTCCTGAAGGCAGTAAAACGTCTAAAGGTAGAGCCATTCAAAACTTAATAAATATTGAGCAGGACGATAAAGTGATGGCTTTTATTTGTACTCAAGATTTAAAAGATGAAGATTACGTTAACAGTCATTACGTAATTATGGCTACTAAAAAAGGACAGGTTAAAAAAACATCTTTAGAGCAATATTCACGACCACGAACTAATGGTATTAATGCCATTACCATTAAAGAGGACGATGTATTATTAGAAGCTAAGTTAACGACCGGAGAAAGTCAGGTCATGTTAGCCTTAAAATCTGGTAAAGCCATCCGATTCGAGGAAGCAAAAACACGACCAATGGGACGTGGCGCATCTGGTGTAAGAGGTATTAGATTACAAGATGAGAAAACCGACGAGGTAATAGGTATGATTGCTGTAGACGATATGGAAAGTAATATCCTTGTAGTGTCAGAGAACGGTTATGGAAAGCGTTCAAGCTTAGAAGACTATAGAATCACCAACAGAGGAGGAAAAGGTGTAAAAACAATCTCTATTACAGAAAAAACAGGTAACTTAGTGTCTATTAAGAATGTAACCGACGATGATGATTTAATGATTATTAATAAATCTGGTATCGCTATTAGAATGGCCGTTGCAGATTTACGTGTTATGGGTAGAGCCACGCAAGGAGTGAAACTTATTAATTTAAAAGGTAAAGATTCTATTGCTGCCGTTGCAAAAGTTATGCACGAGGAAGATGAAGAAATTCTTGAAGACACATTAGAAACACGATCTAATGACGAAAATTTAGACAATGGCACAACTATTGATTCTAACGAAGAAGAATAATAATTAATCTAATTTTAAAACTTAATTCCGGTTAGGAATATTAAAACTTAAAGTAATGAAAAAACAACTAATACTTACCTTGGCTTTATTTATCGCATTATTTTCTTTCGGACAAAAGAAAGAGTTAAAGGCATTAGAAAAGGCTGTTAAAAACAATAATTTTGCAGAAGCAAAAGCGACTGCAAAGACATTAGAATCTATGCTTGGTAGTATGGATGATAAAATGAAATCTAAATTCTACTTTGCAAGAGCCAAAGCGTTGTATGCGAATGGTGCTGGTAATGTAGCCGATTTCGATACTGCTTTCGATGATTTAACTAAAGTTGATGGAAAGCATGTGAGTGGCTTGGCAGAAACAAAACAATTCGTTCAAAACGAGTTATTAGTTAAAGCTAATGAATTGTATACTGGTGGGAAGTATGTTCCAGCATCTAATTTATTTGCAATGCTTTACAAATTAGTTCCAGAAGATCAATCTTACTTATATTATGCTGCAGTAAGTGCGGTGCAAGGTGAAGATTTAGACGCTGCGTTAACGCATTATAAAGAATTAAAGGATATTGGTTATACAGGTATTACAAAAGAATATTATGCGATAAATGTTGAAACGGGTGAAGAAGAAATGATGGATAAAGCAACAAGAGAGTTATATCTTAAGGCTAAAACCCATATAAAACCAAGTGAGAAAATGTCTGAGTCTAAGGCTGCCGAAATCACAAATAAGATTGCTCTTATTTATGTTAGTCAAGGAAAGGATGAGGAAGCATTAAAAGCCATAAGGGAAGCGAGAGCTGTAGATCCTTCTAATACCGATTTAATATTAACCGAAGCCAATGTAGAATTAAAACTTGGCAATACAGATGCTTACGGTAAACTAATTAAAGAAGCCATAGCAAATGATCCAAATAATAAAGACCTGCTTTATAATTTAGGAGTAATCTCTGGACAATCTGGAAATAAAGATGAGGCAAGAATGTATTATGAAAAAGTGTTGAAACTTGACCCACAATACGTTAATGCATTAAAAAACTTATCTGCTCTAATTTTAGAAGAAGAAGATGCTATTGTAAAACAAATGAACAGCTTAGGAAACTCGGCTGCAGATAACAAGTTATATGATGAATTAAAGGCTAAACGCTCAGATGTTTACAGAGCTGCAGTACCTTATCTTGAAACAATTGTAGAGATTGATAATGTTGAGATAGAATACGTTAAAACCTTAGCAGGTATTTATAGTGCATTAAACCAAAATGACAAAGCTAAAGCGCTTAAATCTAAATTTGGTTTGTAGAAAATTAAATCTTACATAAAAAAAAACCACTCAATCGAGTGGTTTTTTTATTGCCTATAATAAATATATTACGTTACTAACTATTTTATATCAATAGCAAAATTACTCCATATTATAGAAATATTGTTCACTGGCAATTTTCCCATCTTTTACTTCGTATACACAAACTTCTTCCATTTTTTGTCTGCCTCTTTCTTTAAAAGTACAGTCAAAATCCATTTTAGCAGTAAAAAAATTGCCAGCTACTAATGGCTCACTTATAGAACTGGCATGAAAATCTTCTACACTTTCCATCCATTCTTTACTCTTATTCCAAACATTTTGTCTACCCGTAATTACTTCGCCAGGCATACCAGGCATTTCTTTGCTTACTACATTTTCTGCATAAAGCTCGTTTATACAATCCAGGTTTTTACCTTGTTCGCACATCGTTTTCCATTTTGCTGCTACCTCTTTAGTATTCATCTTTTCTTTGTTTTTTAGTTTTTTATAAAGTTACTAAAAAAATAAAGGAGTAGCTATTACAAAATTTCGATTTCTTATGAAACAGCCTCTTTATAAACACGCAAGCAGCGCTCACGTGCTTCTTTATGGTCTACAATCTTTTCAGGATACTTATCTGTATTGTATTCTGGAATCCATTTTTTAATGTACTCGTATTGCTTATCGAATTTTTCAATTTGCGTAGTAGGATTAAAAATTCTAAAATATGGAGAGGCATCTACACCAGAACCAGCAACCCATTGCCAATTACCTACATTGCTCGCCATCTCGTAATCGTGAAGTTTTTCGGCAAAATAAGCTTCACCTTTACGCCAGTCTATTAACAGGTGTTTACACAAAAAACTGCCAGTTAACATTCTCACTCGATTGTGCATAAAACCAGTTTTATTAAGTTGCCTCATACCTGCATCTACTAATGGATAGCCCGTTTTTCCATCGCACCAAGCCTTAAATTCTTTCTCATTATTTCTCCATTCTATTCTGTCATATTTAGATTTAAAGGCATCTTTGTGCGTATCTGGAAAGTGCCAAAGAATTTGCATAAAAAATTCGCGCCAAATTAATTCTTGCCAGAAGATTTCATTTTTTTCGGCAATGGCCTTTTTCATCATTTTTCTAATACTCACGGTACCAAAGCGTAGATGCGGTCCTAAACGAGACGTGTTATCTTTTGCTGGGAAATTTCTCGTGGCTTCGTATTCTTGAATTAATGTTGGAGTTACAGTATAATCTACTATTTCCTGACTCGCTTTTTTAAAACCTATGTCACTTAAACTTAAATTTGGGAGTCTTGTGTTTTCAAGAAGATTACTTAAATAATCGTTTGTGTAATAGATTTTAAGATCATGATTTTTAAATTTAACCTTCCATTTTTTCATAAAAGGCGTGTAAACAACGTAAGGGTCGCCATCGTCTTTTACAACGTCATCTTTTTCGAATACAACTTGATCTTTAAACGTTTTAAAATTTATATCCTTTTTATCTAAAAAGGTTTTTACAGCGTTATCACGTTCTTTAGCGTAAGGTTCGTAATCATGATTGGTAAATACAGTATCGATAGTATAATTTTCAATAAGTTTTTTAAAAATTTTTTGTGGTGTTCCATAAAACATGGCTAAACTACTGTTGTTTTCATCTTGTAACGTTTTACGCATGTTTTGTAACGTATTAAAAATAAATGTTACACGCGCATCGTCTTTTGGCAAACCATCCAGTATTTCGGTATCGAATATAAAAATAGGTAATACAGGTAAATCAGACTTCAAAGCTTCAAAAAAGCCTACATTATCATCTAAACGCAGATCTCGTCGAAACCAAAATATATTAACTTTTTGACTCATAATTATTGGTATTTCCCGAAGATTTCTTCTAACTTCTTTGTTCTGTAATTAAAAATTTCTTCCAATTTGGGCTTTACTAAAAAAGGGTGTACTAGTTGCCCTAAAATGCCTAATGGCAATTTGTAGTCTATAATATCTTCCATTTCAATACCACCATCAATTTCTTTTATAAAATGCTTATGGTGCCATAATGCATAGGGTCCAAAACGCTGTTCGTCTACAAAATATTCGCCATCGACAATATGCGTTATTTCTGTTACCCATTTAGTTTTAATGTTTAAAACTGGCGTTACAATATATTGAATTATTTGACCAGCAAACATAGGTTTTTCTGCTCCTGATAAAATATTAAATCCCATATAATCCGGAGTAATTGTTTTTAAATTTTTAGGGCTTGATAGAAACTTCCATGCTTGCGCTTTGGTAATAGGTAACTTTTGTATTTTATGCAAAGTATATATTTTCATTCTATGTTTTATGTAAGTGAATTTGTAGCGATTAGTATTTAAGCCACGTAAAATAATATTTTAGGCTTTCGTGCTTTTTGTTGATGAGTATAAATTATTCAACGCACTATTTAATTTCGTTATTGATTGTCCATAATCTTTAAAATTTTATCTTGAATGGTTTCTGCTTCAGCGAATTTTGCATCGCTTGCTGCTCGGTTAGATGTAGAAAGCGCATGAGATTCTTTCATTAATTTTTCATTCAACTTTTGAAGCTTTTCTTTTTCGGTTTTCTTTTTAAATAATCCAAACATAACGCTATTTTAAATATTTTGTTATTCTATTACTTGTGGGCCTTGTGGCTGAAGAATAGTAGTTTATAAGCCTTCCGTCCGGACCAACTAAGTATTTTTGAAAATTCCATTTTACAGTAGAATTAGAAACTCCGTTTTTAGCTTTTTGGGTTAGCCATTTATAAACAGGATGTGCTTTTGTACCTTTAACTTCAACTTTCTCAGTCATTAAAAATGTAACGCCATAATTTAATTCACAAAATGTTTCAATCGCTTTAGAATTACCAGGCTCCTGTTTGCCAAATTGATTACAAGGCAAGCCAATAACTTGAAGCTTGTTTTTATATTTGACATGCAAATTTTGTAAATCTTTATATTGCTGCGTGAAGCCACATTTTGAAGCGACATTAACAAAAAGTATATATTTATCTTTAAACGTAGAAATATTTACGGGCTTTCCGTTTAACTTCTTAATTTCTATATCGTAAATAGATTGTACGTGATTTGTTTCAGTATCACTGTTTGAAAATAAGGTTTTTAAGAATAGCTTTAAAGGGTTCATTATTAAACTTTTAGACTTACAATACCACAATCCATTTCAAAAACTTGTCCAGAGAGTGATGCGGCTTTTTCTGAAATGAGAAATGTGGCCATATTAGCAACTTCTTCAGGATTTAATATTTTTTTTAGAGGATGTCGTTCTTTTATATTTTCAATCATTTTTTCGTTACGCAATAATTTTGAAGCCAATGTCGTATCTGTAACAGTAGGAGCAATAGCATTGACTCTAACTGTGGGCGCTAATTCTGCACCAAGCGATTTTACCAAACCTTCAATTCCAGATTTAGAGGTGGCCACACTGGCATGAAAAGGCATGCCTAACTTAGAGGCGACTGTACTAAAAAGTAGGATGGAAGGAGCATTTCCTTTCTTTAAAACCGGTAAATAGGTTTGAATTGTTTTTACCGCACCAAGTACATTAATTTCGAAATCTTCTCTAAAATCGTCTAAAGACAATCTTGAAATAGGTTTTAAGTTAATGCTACCCGGACAATAAATAAGTGTATCTACATTTTTAATATCTGGTAACTCTTGATTTAATATATCGCAACTATAATGCGTTAAGTTTTGGTGTGTAAGTTCAGGTAGCGATCGACTAATATTAATTACTGCATTATTATCAATTACAGCTTCAATAATTGCTTTACCAATACCTTTACTGCCACCTATTATAACTATGTTTTTCATTATTTTACTACTTATTAATTAAAGTAACAGTAGGTATTATAACTGTTATAGTACATTTTACCTTTTACTTATTTTGTTGTGTGTTATTTGTTTTTGTCTTGAGCATTTAAAACGACCTTCATGAAAATTTCGCATTTTTGCATGCTTTGTCTTACGTCCTTGCACTCTTGCACGCCATAATTTAAAGCTACTATGCTTTAATTTATTTCGCATTATTGCTATTATCTCCTGTTCTTTAATATGAAATTGAAATGTTATAGCATCAAACGGTGTTCTGTCTTCCCAAGCCATTTCGATAATACGGTCTATATCTTCTATTGTAAAAGCTTCTGGATTATTGGGTTTGGAAATTATATTGTTCGTCATACTTAATTTTTTCACATAAAAGCTTTTTAAAAAATGATTTATTCTCTTTAAACAGTTTGTTATTTTTAAAATGAATAAACCTGCCTTGCGCATGGATACTCGAACCATTTGTTTTATAGATTACCAGTTGGTAATAAGGTATGGCCCAGCTAAAATTTTGCAAACCTTTATTTATATGTATCAAAATACCTTTTGGTCTTAACTCTATATTGGCATAGTTTAAGTCTGAAACTAAGTTAAGATACTGCTCTAAATTAGGACTAACATTCTCTATAATCATGCGCTTTGAGCCTATACCTTTTAGTCTAAAACGCTCTCTCAATCTAAAGCCCTTGCCAACCAAATTGTCAATTAGTTTCTTATTTTCATTATTTTGGTATGTAGTATTTACAATCACGATTTAAAGCGTTATCTAATTATTCCAAATTTACAAAATGTTTAATCATTTAAACTATAAGTTAAACAATAATTAACATTTGTTTTGAATAAAGCAGATCATGCACTGTATCTAATGCTATCTATTATTATTAAAAACGATCTGGATTACTAATTATCTTTTCAGCTCTTTTTTTAATGTCATGAAGCGATTCTGGTGTCATCTTATCTAAAACACTATACATCATTTTCATCCTAAAATTCGTGCTGAGTAGTGCTCTTTTATCATCTAAAAAATTCCAATATAGACTGTTAAACGGACAAGCCGTTTCTCCAATTTTCGTGTTTTTGTTATAATGACACCCTTCACAGTAATTGCTCATTTTATTAATGTAATTAGCACTGGAAACATAGGGTTTTGTTGCTATTTTACCTCCATCAGCATATTGACTCATACCTCTTGTATTGGGCAATTGCACCCATTCTACAGCATCTACATAAATACCTAAATACCAAGTATCTACTTGGTCTGGATGAATTTGCGTTAACAGTGCATAATTGCCAGTAATCATTAAGCGCTGGATATGATGAGCATATCCATTATCTAAACTGTTTTTAATGGCATTTTTAAGGCAGTTCATTTTTGTATTGGCTGTCCAGAAAAAATCTGGTAAATTATTGGTGTTTTCTAAATAATTATGGGTTTTATATTCTGGCATTAAAGCCCAGTACATGCCTCTCATATATTCTCGCCATCCAATAATTTGTCGTATAAATCCTTCGACTTGAGAAATAGCAATGTGTGCACCGTGCTTTCTCCAATAATTTAACACAGTCGTTACTACTGCTTTTGGAGAAATAATCTTACAATTCATTGCGAAGGAAAGTCTCGAGTGAAAGAGATATACTTCCCGAGTATGCATCGCATCTTGGTAATCACCAAAATGCACTAGTAAATGTTCACAAAAATATTTTAATTGTTCAAGAGCCTGGTTTCTGTTAATTGGATATTGAATTGTATTAGTTTTAAAGCCACCTATGGTTTCAATATTTTCCTTAGCAATAAGTTTTTTAATTTGGGTAACATCATTATTAAATGCTTTAAACTCAGGAATCTCATCGTCGTTTTTCCATTTGTTTCTATTGCTTTTATCGTAATTCCATTTCCCACCTTCTGGTTGGTCACCGAACATTAAAATGGCATGCTTTTTTCTCATGTCTCGATAATAGCTTTCCATAACCCATTGCTTTTTACCTTTAAAAAAAGTGTTTAAATCTTGGCGATTAGTGTAGAAATGTTCGGTTGAGCATTGTTTCGTTTTAATTGTAATTTCATTACAGAAATTTGACAGCTGTTTATCCAATCTAAACTCATCTGGTTCTTGATATTCAAATTTTTCTATTTCTAATTCTTTTATTATTTGCGTCAGATTTTCAGTTAAATTCTGAGTGTTCTTATCATTATCTAAATGGTAATAAACAACATTCAAACCATTGGTTTTAAGTGTTTTCGAAAATTCACGCATAGCAGCAAAGAACCCTATTATTTTTTGAATGTGATGCGTTACATAATCGGTTTCTTGTCGCATTTCAAACATACAATATACAAAGTTGCTTTGATCACCACTATACCACGAATGCTTGCTGTTTAACTGATCTCCTAGTATGAGTCTTAAAGTTTTCAAATTTAATTTGGCTTATAATGTGAACATTTTACTTAAATTTTTTCAAAAAAATATATTAAAATAATTATTTGAATAAAGTATCCTGCAGCCACAAACGTTGGTATTTACCAGCACTATCGTAGCGATTTGCTTGTTCTTTTACATTAAATGTTCTGTTTCTTGGATCGTTACCAACACCTGCTACGTACATCCAGTTGCCGTAATTACTGTGCACGTCGTAATCAATTAATAAAGATTCAAAATATGCTGCACCAATGCGCCAATCGAGTTTTAATTGTTTTGCGAAATAGCTTGCAACATTTTGTCTGCCACGATTGCTCATCCAACCAGTGTTTTGTAACTCTATCATGTTTGCGTTTACAAAGGGTTGATTAGTTTCTCCGTTAATCCATTTTAGAATCTTAGTTTTATTGGTATCCCAAGTGTATTCTTTTTCTAAAATACCACCAAGTTTAAAAATACTGTTACCATGTTTCATCGAGATGTATTTAAAATAATCTCTCCAGATAAGCTCAAAAATGAGCCAGTAAGTAGATTGATTCTTAAATTGTTCTTGTTCAAATTCTTTTACTTTCCAGTAAATTAACTTAGGACTCAAACTACCATTGGCTAACCACGGAGAGAATTTAGAGCTAAAATCTTTACCTATTAAACCGTTGCGTGTTTTCTTGTAAAAGCCTAATTTTTTAGTTTCGAAAAAATAATAATTTAGGCGTTTCAGCGCTTCTTTTTCGCCACCTTTAAACGGAAAAGCAGTATTAACATGTTGTGTGTAATCATTAAGACCTAAATCGTTTAATGTGGGTATTTTATTTGTATTCTCGAATGATTTAGAAAGCTTCGTTCTTAGTGGTGTTTCGTTTAGTTTAGAGACAGCAACATGCTTTTCTACATGTTTTCTGAAGGTTGTAAAAATATGTGGCAGTGCTTTAATATCAAAATCTAAGTTATTAGGGTGATATAGAAATTGATTATATTCTTCATGAATTGGAATCGATTCGTTTAAAGTATTTTTAACGCGCTCAAGATCTAAGACTTCTTCTTGGGCCCATTCTTTTTGAAGGTATAAGGCGTTAAAATTAAATTTTGCTTTTAATTTTAATATGCTGTTTTCTGGATAATCATAATAAACAAACAAAGGGATATTTAGGCTTTTTAATTGTTCCTTTAAATCGCTAACGGTTTCAATTAAAAATTGGGCTCTAAATTTTTCGGTTTTAACAAATCCGAACTTATCTTTTTTAAATTGTCTGGGATTAAAACAATAAAGAGCGATTACGGTCTCGCTTTCAGAAATGGCATTATTAAGTGTTACATTATCATGTATTCTTAAATCGTTTCTAAACCATACTAAACTAACCTTGTTTTGTTTCTTCTGCATTTTTCGCTACAATATTTTACTTCTTCCCAATTTCTTTCCCATTTTTTTCGCCATGCAAAGGGTAAACCGCAGGTTTTACAAATTTTAGTTGGCAGATGTTGTTTTTTCAAACTAAAAAAAGAATTAAGCTTTAGCCAATTTGTTAATTAAACCGTTAAAAATGAAGCCATGAAATGGTAAAACGCTATACCAATACAGTCTACCTGCTAATCCTTTAGGTCTAAAAACTGCACGTTGGTATACTTTACCTTTTGCTACTCTAAATTCTAACCATGCTTCTCCAGGTAATTTCATTTCTGCAAAAAGTAGTAATCTTTTATTCTCTTTGTCTGCTAATAGCACGCGCCAAAAGTCTAAAGCATCTCCTGTTTTAATTGTGTTTTTATTGGTACGACCACGACGCAAACCAATGCCACCAACTGTTTTATCTAAAAATCCGCGAATTTTCCATAAAATAGTGCCATAGTACCAACCATTTTCACCACCAATAGAACATATCTTCTCGAAGGTACGAGCTTCGTCTAAAACTTTACGCTCCTTAATATCTTTAAAGCAACCATATTTTGGAACCTTGATATATTGGGTGGATATTCTTTTTTTTGGACGACTACTCACAAAAGAATCTTTCCAGCTGGAAACAATACTATTTTGTTTAATTTTTACAAAAGCAAGTTCTAATGCTTTATCGTAATTAATTGGATGAATATCCATCATTTCGTAAATATTACTGGTCTTTCCAATAATTTCAACACCCATACTATTTACCAAGGTTCTCGCTAATTTGTATGAAGTAGAGGTCACAAAGTATAGCCAATAGCTTGACAATTTAGGTGTCATTACAGGTACAGTTATTATGTATCGCTTTAGATTTCTCAATTTTGCAAAACGTAGCAATAATTGCTTATAGGTTAAAATTTCTGGTCCAAATATATCGTGTGCAGTATTATAAAGTCTTTGGTCTCCTAAACTTTTTGTTAAAAAAGCTAAAACATCGCGAATACCTATTGGCTGTGTTTTGGTATTAAGCCATTTTGGTGCGATCATTATTGGGAGCTTTTCTACCAAATCTCTAATAATCTCAAAAGAAGAACTGCCAGAACCTACTATAATACCTGCTTTAAAAACGGTTAAACCGTATTTAGGTGACGACAAAACGCGCTCTACATTTTTTCTTGATAGTAAATGTTTAGACAATTTGGTATCGTTAGTAATACCACTTAAGTAAATAACTTGTTTGCAATTGGTTCGTTCTATTGCATGTTTAAAATTAACCGCACAATCGTTTTCCATTTGTTGAAAATGCGATACCGAGTTAGACATGGAATGAATTAGATAATATGCAGCATCGATATCGTTAGGAATATTTTTAAGTGTTTCGGTATTTAAAAAGTCGACTTCAATAACAATAACATTATCCTCATTTTTATAACGTTTCTCTGTTCGTAATTTACCACGAACTGCACATATTACAGTATGCCCTTGTTCTATTAACAATGGAATGATACGCTTTCCTATATAACCCGTCGCTCCTGTAACTAATATTTTCATAAGTTTTATTTAGGTCTTTGGTAGTCTAACCTTTTTAATAATTCTGGAAAAGCGTAACCATCTAACCCGTTTATGGCTGCTATTTTAGCTTTAGACAGATTTACAAAACCATCAGTTTCAATTATGTCTTTTTTAATATAAAGGTCCTGGATTTCACCTAAAACCAAAATAGTATCATTTTCCTTAATGTTGTATTCTCCAATATACTTCATTAACATCTGTACTGGAGCATTTGCTACAAAAGGAGGGAAGCAATCATTTTTATATTCTGAACTTAAAGATGTTTTATTAAATTCTGAAATAGCTGCATCGTATTTAGCAGATGTGTGATGTGCTTCTTTAAAATTCTCGTTATAGATATGGTTAATGGTATAATACTTGGTTTCCTTTAAATTATCATAAGTATTTCGTGCCACTGTGGTAGGTCGGCAAAAAAAACCTAACAGTGGTGGATTGGAGCCTATATGCGTTACAGAACTAAACACTGCTACGTTCTCTATTCCTGCTTTCGATTTTGTACCGATTAAATTAGCCGATTTAAATCCAGAACAACTATTAATAAGGTTAATTTTATATAAATGCTCTAATGTATTAATATCTGATAGCCTAAAATGCTGCATCTAAAATGATTTAAAATTATTAATTTTAATGCCCTTTGCTTTTAAATCGAACATTAAATTATAAAGCCCGAAAAAGGTGCGATTTATGTATATAAAGTGTTTAGAGCCTCTATTACCATTCATTTTTCGTAGCTCTGTGTTTTTACTGTACTTTTGACCGAGCTCTGTTATTTTACCAAAAAAAGCTTCATTCGAAAAATCGAACGTATCCACATGAAAAGGTTGTGTAAATAAGCTTAGCATTTCGTGAAACATCGCAGAAAAGAATTTTAGTTCCTCTGAAGTATCATCATCACGAAGTATTTCTAATGCAAACATTTTTTCGTTAAACACCTCAGGGTTGTTGATATTTTCTTTTTTTGCCAGTTCGAAATAAGGTGTATAAAATGAGTCTGGAATAGATTTCATACAACCAAAATCTAAAGCAATTAAATCGCCAGTTTTAGAGATTAAAAAATTACCAGGATGAGGATCGGCATGCACTTTTTTTAAATTATGAATTTGAAACATATAGAAATCCCACAATGCCTGACCAATTCTATTGGCTTTTTCCTGATCCTGATTATGGTTAGTAAATTCGCTTAAATGTTCGCCATCCATCCAATCCATTGTTATAATTCTTTCGGAAGACAACGCTTCATAATATTCAGGAAATTTTAAATTTGGAATGTGCTTACAGGCTTTTACAATAGTTTTACTTTGTTTAATTTCAAGAATGTAATTAGTTTCTTCAATGAGCTTATTTTCAACCTCTTTAAAATACTTATCGCTATCTTTTCCTTTAATATTAAACATTTGTATGGCAATAGGCTTTACCATTGCCAAATCGCTAGAAATACTTTCTGCCACTCCAGGGTACTGAATTTTTACCGCCAATTTTTTGCCATATTTTTCGGCTAAATGAACTTGCCCTATACTGGCTGCATTTACAGATTTTAGGTTGAAAGTATCGTAGATTTCATCTGGGAATTTCCCAAAATACTGTTTAAATGTTTTAGATACTAATGGAGCAGATAGTGGTGGCACAGAAAATTGTGACAAAGAGAATTTTTCTACATAGGCTTGTGGCAAAATACTTTTTTCCATGCTTAGCATTTGTGCAACCTTTAGAGCGCTGCCTTTAAGTTTTTTTAGGCTATCGTATATATCTTCTGCATTATTTTCGTCCAAACGCGATTTCGCTTCTTCTTCAGTTTTAGTTAATTTATCTCCGTAGTATTTAAGATAATTAACGCCAACTTTAGCACCAGTTTGCACGAGTTTAGAAGCCCTTTGAATTTTAGATGTGGGTATTTTGTCTATAGTTTTCAATAGTATGAGGTGTTTAGTTAATTCATTTTAACTTTTTCTTTGAAGATGAATTTTCCAAAGTCAATTAAGCTTTTTAATGGTGCAATATTGAGCACATCGAAACTTGTGTTCACGGATTTCTCAATAAAAATATCTGTTTTTTCAAATTTTGGAGATGTATCGTCTATCCAAAATTTCATGGTGAGCAATAATTGTAACCAAGCAGTTTCCTTAAGACCTCTATTTTGAATTTTGTCCAACCTGTCTTCTTTAATATCAATAAGTTCAATATTTAATTCTAAGATATAATTTGTAAAACTCGATTTTAACTCAGTTAAAGCAGCGTAAGACTTTAAGCTGTTTTTATGATGGTTCAATGCATAAACCACATAACTTCTATTAGCTGTGAGAATTTCGAAAAAAGTAAAATAATAACTTAAAAGCTTATTTCTTGGTTCGAAATTATTATAGTCACCACTTTTTTCGAGTACAGTTATAGTGCTATCGTGAAATGCTTTGAATGCATGTTTTTCAATGGCTTCAAACGATCCAAAATGTTCATAAAATTTTGATTCTTCAAAATTATTATGCTTAGCAAAAATGTAAACCGATTTTGGTTGCTGGTTATGCTCTAAAACATAATCCATGTAAAATGAAAGGAGATTATTCTTTGTTATATTTTTTTTCTTTGCCATAGTATTGAAATTTAAGAATATAAAGATACAAAATGTTTAACTATAAATTAAAATTGTTAAACAAAATTAACAAGAGATTAGCAATTAGCAATAATTCATCAGCACAATAATATATACCATTTTGAAGAGATTTTAGGCTTTTATTAACAAGGAAAAGCGAATGTTATTCGTAAATTTACGCTCATTAGAAATTAACACTAACACAAGTAAATATTATGAAAAACTTATTAATGATTGCCTTAGTATTTGTAGCTTCATTTACTACAAATGCTCAGATAGAAACACCGCAACCAAGCCCATTTGCCAAAGTAGAGCAGAAGGTAGGTTTAACAGATTTAACATTAGAATATTCAAGACCTAACATGAGAGGTCGTACCATTTTTGGAGATTTAGTACCTTACGGTAAATTATGGAGAACAGGAGCTAATGCAAATACAAAAATCACGTTTAGTGATGATGTAATGATTGGTGGAAAAGAGGTTAAAGCAGGTTCTTACGCCATTTATACAACACCAAATGAAAAATCTTGGGAAGTCGTTTTTTATTCAGATGCTAATAACTCTGGAACTCCAGCGAAATGGGACGACAGTAAAGTAGCTGCTAAAGTTACTACTGATGTTATGAAAATGCCTATGAAAATGGAAACATTCACTATGCTTTTCGATGATTTATCTAACGACTCTGCAGTATTAGGTATGTTATGGGAAGATGTTTATGTAGGAGTTAAAATCGAAGTGCCAACTTCAAAAAAAGTAACAGCAAGTATAAATAGAGTAATGAATGGTCCTGGAGCTGGTGATTATTATGCTGCAGCACGTTATAATTTAGAATCTGGAGGCGATATTTATCAAGCAGCAACTTGGATTGACAAAGCAGTAGCGATGAGCGAGGGTGAACCTAAGTTTTGGGTTTTACGTCAACAAGCATTAATCCATGCAAAAGCTGGAAACAAGAAAATGGCTGTACAAGCTGCAAAAGCATCTTTAGCAGGAGCAGAGAAGGCTGGAAACGATGATTACGTAAAAATGAATAAGGATTCCCTTAAAGAATGGGGAGCAATGTAAATTGCTTTTAAAGGACAGTATAAAAAGCTCACAAGAAAAATCTTGTGGGTTTTTTTTATACATGCTGATCTACTAAAATAGCATTACCATCTGGATCCAAAACAACAAAGCTTGCAGGACCTGTAGTTGTCTCATCGGCTTCCGTTTCAAGTTTTACACCTTCCTTTTTAAGATGTTTTTGAATGGTTCTTACATCATTAAAATCTTCAACTAACGAAGCATTTTCATCCCAGCCTGGATTAAAAGTCAGTATATTATTCTCAAACATACCTTGAAACAAACCAACAAGAGCATTGCCGTTTTTCATAATTAGATAATTTTGTTCGAGATTGCCTGCAAAAACTTTAAAACCTAAAGTTTCGTAAAACGTTTTGGATGCGTTGATGTCCTTTACTGCAAGACTTACCGAGAATGCGCCTAATTTCATAAGATTTAGTTTAATTAATAATTGTTACTAATATAATTATGCAGTTATCGATTATAAAAGTACATAGTTGCAATTATGACTCCAACTAATATTAAGAATAAAAAATAGACCCAAAAAAGCGTTCTACAACTATAACCTTCTCGAATTTTATCTGCTAATTTTTCTCTATACCTACTCATGACAATTGATTTTTTTAATAAAAAGACATTCCTTTTTTTGCTATTAATCAATAATCACATAACCCTTAAATATAAGAATTTTGAAGCATTTTTATTTAGAATAAATGATATTATTGGTTTACTGGCTTACTATTGGCAGCCTGTAATAAACATGCAATTGCAATTACAATTACACAACCTATAAAATTTAACCATAAAAAAGGTAGATTTATAATTTCAAATTCATTTAAAAGAAACAAGGTTATAACTAAAAATTGTGTAATAAATGCAGCAACAAAAACGGCATTTGCTTGCACAAATTTAAAGAAGAATGCTAAAAGAAAAATGCCTAAAACATTGCCATAAAATATGGAACCTATAATGTTAACTAGCTGAATCAAATTTTCGGCTAAATTAGCAATACAAGCAATACCTATTGCTAAAATCCCCCAAAGCAGTGTAAACCATTTTGAAACGTTTACCATTTGTAATTCGGTTTTCTCTCCAACGCGATGTTTATATAAATCTATAGTTGTAGTGCTGGCTAAGGCATTTAATTCGCTCGCAGTACTCGACATGGCTGCAGATAGAATTACGGCTAAAAGCAAACCAATGAGTCCTTTTGGGAGATTGTTTAGTATAAAATGAATAAATACATAATCTTTATCGTTACTTTCAACTTTTAAATTTTTTGCCTCTCCCGCTTTATCTATTAATGCTCTGGCTTTTTTTCTTAACGCATCGCTCTGTGTATTATAGGAATCTATATTTGAAGCACTAGTTGTGTTTTTGGATAAAACAAAACTATTAATAGCGGATTTTTTATTTTCGAAAAGTATTTTTTGTTCTTGTTGAATTGCCTTGTATGCCTCAGCATATTCAGAATCTAAAACAATTTCGGTAGCAGTTGGGTTAAAATTAACAGGTGCTTGATTAAACTGATAAAAAACAAAAACCATGACACCAACAAATAAGATAAAAAACTGCATTGGTACTTTTAGCAGTCCGTTAAACATTAATCCCAATTGCATTTCTTTAATAGATTTTCCAGATAAGTAACGTTGTACTTGGCTTTGGTCTGTACCAAAATATGACAGCATTAAAAACGTTCCACCTATAATCCCACTCCAAAACGTATAGCGATTGTTTAAATCGAAAGAAAAATCGAGTACTTCCATTTTTCCGCTGGCTCCGGCAATTTCAACTGCTTTAGTAAATGTAATATCGTCTGGAAGTTTGTTTAAAATTATAATGAAAGCTATAATCATTCCGGTAAAAATTACTACCATTTGATGTTTTTGTGTCACATTTACTGCTTTTGTTCCGCCAGAAACGGTGTAAATAATTACTAAAACGCCAATAATAATATTTAGGAACAATAAGTTCCAACCTAAAACGGCCGATAAAATAATAGCAGGAGCAAAGATGGTTATACCAGCTGCTAATCCGCGTTGAATAAGAAAAAGAATAGCAGTTAACGTTCTTGTTTTTCTGTCGAATCTATTTTCTAAAAACTCGTAAGCTGTGTATACTTTTAAGCGATGATATAGAGGGATGAAAACCATGCAAATTACAATCATTGCTATTGGCAATCCAAAATAGAATTGTACAAAGCCCATTCCATCATTAAAGGCTTGTCCTGGTGTGGACAAAAATGTAATGGCACTCGCTTGAGTTGCCATGACAGATAAACCAATAGTCCACCATTTAGAGGTGTTTCCACCCTTTAAATAATCCTGAACATTCTTACTACCTCTGGTTTGTATGGTTCCATAAATGACAATGGTTAATAAGGTACCAATTAAAACAATCCAATCTAATGTTTGCATTCTTAAAATGTTTTTGTGATGAAATAGAATGCAATAATATATGCAGCATTAGCCACTAAAATTAGTGTATAAAGCGTATTCCATTTATATTTTGGTTGGTTTTTCATATTGGTTTTATAGTATCCGTTATCATTGGATTCTTCTTTGTGTTAAGCCATAATTTTAATAGGATGATAATAGCAATCAATTTTTAATTTCAGATTCATCAATAATACTTTGTTTTCCAATGCTCAACATATTAGCAAATAATCTATAGGCTCCAGAAACACCAGCAGGGAATTCTCTAAAGAAACTCAAGCCTGTGTATATATAATGTCCTTTTCCGTACTTCGCTATTAATAAACTTCCTGTTTTGGGCGTTTCTCCTTTATCATGCATCGATAGAATAGGAGTAAACTCATTAGACCACTCGTTCGGGAAGTATAATCCACGCTCTTGCGTCCAACCTTCAAAATCTTTTTGAGTTATTTTGTTTGGGCTGTTTAAGACTTCATGATTAGGATTTATAAATGTTACATCGGCAAACTCATCTGTAACTCTGTCTCTTGACAATTTTAAACTGTAAGGTGCTAAATTATCAACCTTTAATCTATGGCTGGTATTATATTGAACAATCATGTTTCCACCATTTTTTACAAAATCGAATAAAATATCTTGTTTAAAATTGAGTGCTTCAACAGTATTATAAGCCCGAATACCTAAAACAACAGCATCAAATTGGCTTAATCTTGAAGCAGTAATATCTTCTGGTGCAATAGTCACTACATTGTAACCTATTTGTTTTAAGCTTTCTGGCACAACGTCTCCAGCACCCTCAATATAGGCTATGTTTGCCCCACTTTTTTTAATATCTAATCTAACAATCTTGCTTTCACTTGGCAATAAAACCGTTTGAAATGGAATATGATCATAATCTATTTCTATTAACTCTTTAGTATAAACGCTATTACCAATGGTTATTTTAGGCGTAAGCAATCCTTCACTTTGGTTTGCAGGTGGTATTACAGTGAATACAATAAGCTGTTCTTGACCTTTATGGGCTATAGAAACTTTTTGTTGCTTTGGGAATACACTCCAGTCTTTTGGATAATTTAACTCAATAAATCCTTCTAAATTATCACGTCCTGCTTTAACGATAACGGGAATTTCCTTTTGAGCATCGTTTTCGAAAATAATTACTTTTTCTAAAATTTTGGCAGATGCCTCAGGTATAATTTCAAATGGCTTATAAACCTCTCCTTTTACAGGGTCGTTGGTTTTATAGATTATAGGTTTTGAATATGTAATAGGAATACCTTCAATTTTTAAATTGAATTGCACCATAGCATTCCTTAAAGTCTCTGGCAACCCAATCCAGTTTTTGTTTTTCACGTTATACATACCCAAAGTGCCTTTATCTTCTAACCAATAAGGAACAGAATAATTATCTTCAGTTGAAATGTAGTATTGCAATTCGGTTGTTTCCGAAACGTTATTTTTTAAATTGATGTTTTTAGCAATGGTCTTACCATCATCAGACTTACTTAAAGATGCTAACTCAATTTGGGTGTTGCTTCTGTTTATCGCTTCAATATTTAATTTAACCGTATTATTTAGGGCACTGTAACTCTCTGATGCAGCGGCTTCCAAATACAAGCCACCACAGGCAGCAATTATGTCTTTTATTTCATTCGTTTTTACGGATTTCCAATGCGAGTTGTCTAAGTTTTGAATAAGCTTATAAGCCTCTATTAATTTTTTAACCGAAGCTGCAGGATCTTTAAAATCGTAGTCTTTCTGTACTTGTTCTAATATCACGCCTATGGCATTACCACCTTTAACACGATTCCATGAGGTGTCTATTCCGTCAAAAACATTTGTTTTATCTTCTGGTAAATCGCCTTTAATCAATTCAATATATTCTATTTGCTCACCACGTGTTCCGGTGTTACCAAACCCTTGAGACTTATGCTGGCTACGACTTAGTGAAGCAATTTCAGTATTACTTAAACCTTTACTTGGGTAATATACACCAACATCAAAATTTAATAAATTGGTTTTATCTGCAGCATCAAATTTTTCTTTACTACCATAAAACCACCATGAAGTGTTAAAAAACTCCCGTTTTGGTTGCCATGTTCCATATTCCTTTACTTGGTTTGGAAATGCAGATTTATCACCAGCCAAATCAAAAGCTTCAACACTTAACATAGCAGAACTGGTGTGATGCCCATGCGTAGATCCTGGACTTCTATGATCGAAACGATTAATAATAATATCTGGCTTAAATTGACGAATCGCTAAAACTACATCGCTTAATACTTCGTCTTTATTCCAAATTTCAAGCGTTTCATCTGGGTGTTTAGAGTAGCCAAAATCATTAGCTCTTGTAAAGCGTTGCTCGCCTCCATCTATACGTCTTGCGGCTAATAATTCTTGGGTACGTATCACACCTAATAGTTCTCTAATTTCTGGTCCGACAAGGTTTTGTCCGCCATCACCACGCGTTAAAGATAAATAAGCCGTGCGTGCTTTTAGATGGTTTGCCATGTAAGAGATTAAACGTGTGTTCTCGTCGTCTGGATGTGCCGCAACATACAAAACTGAACCTAAGAAATTAAGTTTTTCTATGGATTGATAAATTTCTGAAGCTGTAGGTTTTTTTGGTTGTTGAGCAGTGCTATTTACCGTGAAAAAAAATATAAATAGGAGTGAAGCAATTGTTTTATGCATTGTTTGTACTTTGAATTTATCTCGAATGATAACGAGTATCCAAATATAACCAATCGCATTTTTAAATTAGAATTTTAAGGTTTCTTTAACGTAATGATAACTATTATACAATTTTTTTAATTACACGAAGTTTGTGTGTATGTAAACCCTTATCTACATTATAGATTCCAGAATGGTCTAATCGGTCTATTCGTACTTTACCATGAGCATGTATTATGTAGTTGTCTTTCATTATTATGCCAACGTGTATAATATTACCTTCAGCATTATCGAAAAAAGCTAAATCACCAGGTTCACTTTCTTCAATAAAACTTAAAGCTTCACCTTGCGTTGCTTGCTGTGAGGCATCACGTAATAATTTATAACCGTTTAGTTTATAAACCATTTGTGTAAAGCCAGAGCAATCAATACCAAAAGGTGTTTTTCCTCCCCAAAGGTAGGGAGCATTGAGATAATTAAATGCTGTTGAAATTAAATTGTCTTTGTGTTTTTGTCCGTTGGAAATTTGTCCGTCGAATGTATGCTCTAAAATTGTCAGTCCGTTGAGTTGTGAGCCTAAAGAAATAGAATATAACTGCTTATTTTTATCCTGAATAAATTCTATTAAATCTGTTGAAAGAACAGGGCTCTCATGGCGCAAATTATCATAATCGTCTTTAGTAATTTCAATAAGTTGTTTTACGTCTATCCAGCCTTCATATTTATCGAAATCCAAGCGGATTTTACACCATGACTTGCGCATTTCTATAATTTTAAACAAATCACCATACAACACTTGCGATACCATTTCACTGGTATCGTTAGGTTCAAGTCTTAAAGGGACAATGCTTAAATTACAAATGCCGTATTGCATTAGTTGCGGTTAAATTAATTTCTTTCTAAAACTAAGGCAGAAGCACCACCACCACCATTACAAATAGCAGCTGCACCAATTTTCGCATTGTTCTGTTCAAGTACATTAAGTAGTGTAATTAATATTCTAACACCTGAACATCCTAATGGATGCCCTAAAGAAACAGCACCACCATTTACATTTACATTACTGTCGTTTAACCCTAAAATTTTCATGTTGGCTAACCCTACAACAGCGAAAGCTTCATTAAATTCGAAAAAATCGACATCTTTAATATCAATGCCAGCTCTATCTAAAGCTTTTGGCAACGCTTTTGCAGGAGCTGTAGTAAACCATTTCGGCTCGTGTGCAGCATCTGCATAACCTTTAATTGTAGCTAAAGGTTTTAGCCCTAATTCGTTTGCTTTTTCTTTACTCATTAACACCATAGCTCCAGCACCATCGTTAATAGTAGATGCATTGGCAGCTGTTACGGTTCCGTCTTTTGTAAACGCAGGACGCAATCCTGGAATTTTATCCATTCTTACATTTTTATACTCTTCGTCTTCTGCAACTATAACATCGTCTCCACGTCTTTGTGGTACAGCAACTGGCACAATTTCATTATTAAATTTACCAGTTTCCCAAGCTGCAGCAGAGCGCTTGTAAGACTGGACAGCATAAGCATCTTGATCTTCGCGTGAAAACTTGTATTCTGTAGCACAAGCATCTGCACAAACGCCCATGGCGTTTTGGTCGTAAACATCTACCAAACCATCTTTCTGCATGCCATCAATCATAGTTGCCGGCCCAAATTTGGTTGCACTACGTGCATGAAAATAATGTGGAATTAAACTCATATTCTCCATACCTCCAGCAACAACTATAGTTGCATCTCCCAAAGCGATAGCCTGAGCAGCTTGCATAACGGTTTTCATACCAGAAGCACATACTTTATTTATAGTTGTACATGGTACAGTATCTGGAATACCAGCAAAAATAGCAGCTTGTCGTGCAGGCGCTTGTCCAGTACCTGCTTGAACAACATTTCCCATTAAAACTTCTTCAACCAATTCTGGTTTTAAATTAATTTTATCTAATGCACCTTTTATGGCAATAGCTCCTAATTTTGGAGCAGGAACTGTTGATAAAGCACCTAAAAAACTACCAATTGGTGTTCTTGCAGCCGATACAATTACTACTTCTTTGTTCATTTTGTGAGTCTTAAATTTTACGTGTTGCGAAAATAATCAATTTTTGGGAAAAATTAGAGTGATATAATGATTATAACCTATAATGAATTCTTAATTTATTACATTTGAATTTAAAGAATAAATCTTAACTACAAGAATGAAGGCCCTCGTAAATAAATTTTATAAAAACCACGCTTTAGTTTACAAAGTACTTCTATTAATTGCAACTACATTTTTAATTGTTTATTTATTTCCGAAGAGCGGAAAATTTAAATATAATTTTCAAAAAGGTAAGCCTTGGCAGTCTGAAACCTTATATGCGCCTTTCGATTTTGCCATACAGAAAACAGACGAAGAATTAGCCAAGGAAAAGGAAACTATTGAAAAATCTGCTATCAAATATTTTAATTTAGACGAAAGTGTAAAAAACAATGTTTTTAAGGAATATAACAATAATTTTAAAACTTCTTTTCCAGATTCAATCTACAAATCTACCAACCAAATTAAGAATTTTGGTAAAAACCTTCTCGAAGAGTTTTATAAGTTTGGTATCACTACAGATAATAATTTAATAAATAAAAAAGCCACAGTTGCCATTTTAGAAGATAGGGTAGAAAAGAGTAAAACCGACTTTTCTAATATTTATAAATTATCTGATGTAAAGCCAACAATAGACGAAGAATTAAAGAAAAATAATCTTGAGGAGTTTGCGAAACCCTTAGCTATTCTATTTTTTAATATCATTCAACCCAACTTAGAATTCGACAAAGATTTATCTGAAAAAGCTTTAGATGAACGCTTAAATTCTATTTCAGCTAATCGTGGAA
The DNA here is from genome assembly GCF_053604665.1 of Lacinutrix chionoecetis. Lineage (NCBI taxonomy): Bacteria > Pseudomonadati > Bacteroidota > Flavobacteriia > Flavobacteriales > Flavobacteriaceae > Lacinutrix > Lacinutrix chionoecetis. The sequence continues at coordinate 24,633 of NZ_JBSHNQ010000047.1, read as the reverse complement.
GTATTGAAAAAGAGACACTAATAATTTCGAAAGGTGAGATTGTTGAAGGCAACAAATACCTAATTTTAAAATCTCTTGTTTCAGAATACGAGTCACAGGTCTGGAACGAATCTAATTACAACTTGATTGTATTTGCATATACACTATTAGTAGCACTTGCCTTGTTAATGCTGTTGTTATTTCTTAGAAAATATCGATTGGACGTCTTTAATAACAACACTAAAGTCACCTTTATATTCTTTAACGTGCTGTTTATGGTTCTATTAACGACTCTAGTGGTTAATTACGACTCAAAATACATTTACATTGTACCATTAGCCATCCTTCCATTAGTATTAAAAGCTTTCTTCGATGCACGTTTAGGTTTATTTACCCACGTAATAACAGTGCTGCTTTTAGGATTTATTGTGCCAAACAGTTACGAATACATGTTTTTACAAATAATCGCTGGAATTGTTACTATATTAACTGTTTCAGAATTGTATAAACGTGCAAACCTCTTTATTTCTGTAGGACAAATTACAATAATTTACATTATCGCTTATTTTGCTTTCTTTTTAATTCAGGAAGGAAGTATGGATAATTTAAAATGGGAGACTTTTGGATTATTTATTCTCTGCGGACTTGCCACTTTATTTGTACAACCACTTATTTATATATATGAAAAGCTCTTTGGGCTGGTTTCAGATGTATCGTTATTAGAATTATCAGATACAAATTCAAAATTATTAAAACAATTATCTAATGAGGCGCCTGGTACCTTTCACCATTCATTAAACGTCGCTAATTTAGCAGAAGCAGCTGCAAACGAAATTAGAGCCAATGCCATGTTAATTAGAGTAGGCGCCTTGTATCATGATATTGGAAAAATGAAAAATCCAACCTACTTTACAGAAAATCAATCTTCAGGGATAAATCCGCATGACGAACTATCTCCAAGAGAAAGCGCCAAGGTTATTGTCGATCATGTAATTAATGGAATAGAAATAGCAAAGAAAAACAATCTACCAGACCGTGTTATCGATTTTATAAGAACGCATCATGGCACAAGTAGTGTGTATTATTTTTATATGAAAGAGAAAGCAAACAACGATATGGTTGATATAGCAGATTTTTCTTATCCTGGTCCAAAACCATTTAGCAAGGAGACCGCTATATTAATGATGTGCGATAGTGTGGAAGCTGCCTCGAAGAGTTTAAAAGAACCAACCTCTACAAAAATTGATAATTTTGTAGAAACCATTTTAAACAAGCAAATGGAAGACGGCCAATTTTTAAATGCCAATATTACATTTAAAGAAATTCAATCTATAAAAAAAGTACTAAAACGCAAGCTTGCAAATATTTACCATTTACGAATAGAATATCCTGAATAATTTTTTAAAAAATTGGTAAAAATTGTTGCGTTATATTAGATGTTATTATACATTTGCATCCGCAATTTATTGCAACGTTCATAACATTATTGGAGAGGTGCCTGAGTGGCCGAAAGGAGCGGTTTGCTAAATCGTCGTACCTAGAAATAGGTACCCAGGGTTCGAATCCCTGTCTCTCCGCAATTTTTTACAATCAAAGGATAATCATTTTCGGGGTGTAGCGTAGCCCGGTTATCGCGCCACGTTTGGGACGTGGAGGCCGCAGGTTCGAATCCTGCCACCCCGACTTTTTTAAATGCTAAGGGCTCTTAGCTCAGCTGGATAGAGCACCTCCCTTCTAAGGAGGCGGTCGAAGGTTCGAATCCTTCAGGGCTCACAGAATCCCTTTCATTTAGTTGGAAGGGATTTCTTGTTTATAGCCTTTCTCAAAACTAATTTTTTTATGGCAAAATCCGGAAGTGCTAAAAACACAAAAAATAAAGCGAAGCACTCTAAGCTCATGGACAAGAAGAAAAATAAACTTCGTCAGGAAAAAATAAATAGAAAAGAACGTTTAAAAGCCATTATACAACAGTCTAAAAAGAACGCTACAGAACAAGAGTAGTGCTCCATTGCATTTGACCCTTATTTCATGGGTTAAATAATCGTTAATCTTAACTTTTAAAAATAGCAATAGTTGTAACTTAAAGTTTCAAACTTCTAAATTCGTATATTGAAACTTATAAAATTCACCAAAAAAGGTATTTATTGTATTCCAGGGAAATTTTATTTAGACCCATGGTTACCTGTAGATTACGCAATAATTTCTCATGGTCATGCAGATCACGCAAGAAATGGGAATAAGCATTATTTATGTCAAGAAGATTCTAAAGCAATATTAAAGCATAGGTTAGGCATGGATATCAAGATTGAAAGCCTGCCTTATAACGAGACTAAAATAATTAATAACGTAACGGTTAGTTTTCATCCTGCAGGACATGTTATTGGTTCTGCTCAAATACGGTTGGAACATAAAGGCTTTATAGTAGTGTTTACTGGAGACTATAAAATTAAAAATGATTTTATTAGTATACCTTTCGAACCCGTAAAATGCCATGAGTTTATTACCGAAAGTACTTTTGGACTTCCCATTTATAAGTGGTTGCCCGAGGAAGTACTACAACAAAACATACATAATTGGGTACAAAAAAATCAATCTGTTAACAGAACCAGTGTATTTATTGGTTATTCTTTAGGAAAGGCCCAGCGCTTAATGAAGCTTTTAGAAGGGTTAGACGATATATACGTACACACCGCAATTCATAATTTAAATAATGCTATAGAAGGTTCGGGTATTATATTGCCTAAAACGCAATTACTTGATTACGAATTTAATAAAAAGGAGATTCAGAATAAAATTGTGATTTTACCGCCAGCCTTATTAGGTTCAAGACTTTTAAAAAAAATCCCTAACGCAGCTACAGCATTATGTTCTGGCTGGATGCAAATACGTGGAAACCGACGTTGGCAGGCTGTTGATGCTGGATTTCCAGTAAGTGATCATGCAGATTGGGATGGATTATTAACGGCTGTAAAAGCATCAGAGGCAGAGAAAGTCTATGTTACGCACGGTTCTCAAGCTACGTTTTCAAAATATTTAAATGAAATTGGTATACTTTCGGAAGAAGTAAAAACTGAATATGGAGAGGAAGAGCTCACAGTAATAGAAAATGAATCTAAAGCAAGTCATGTAAAATGAAACATTTTTCAAACTTAATTAGCGCTTTAGAAATCACTAATAAAACCAATTCTAAAATTGAAGCTTTAGTCGATTATTTTAAAACGGCTCCCGAAAAAGACCGCTTGTGGCTTATTGCCATATTTACAGGAAAACGTCCGCCACGACCTGTTAAAACAAGTTTAATGAAACAATGGGCGTTTGAAATTACTAAATTGCCAGAATGGTTATTTCTTGAAAGTTATAGTACTGTTGGAGATTTAGGCGAAACCATAGCTTTAATACTACCAAGTCCCACACATAAAATAGAAAAACCACTTCATGAATGGATGAGAGAGCTTATAGCTTTACGTGCTAAAAGTGACGATGAGAAAAAAAATTACGTTCTACACGCCTGGTCTGGCCTTGAAATGCAAGAGCGTTTAATTTTTAACAAACTTATTGGAGGTAGTTTTAGAATAGGTGTTTCTAAAAAAACATTAGTTAATGCTTTGGCTAAGTTATCTGGAATTGACGCCAACCAGTTAATGCACAGTATTATTGGCAATTGGGATGTTAATACTATTAGTTTTAACGATTTACTTAATGGAAGCCATATTAATTACGATAATTCCAAACCTTACCCATTTTGTTTGGCCTATGCTTTAGAGAAAGAATTGCAAGAATTAGGACAGCCCAAAGATTGGCAGGTAGAGTATAAATGGGATGGTATTCGTGGGCAAATAGTAAAACGTAACAACGAAATTTATATTTGGTCAAGAGGTGAGGAGTTAGTTACTTCTCAATTTCCGGAAATTGTGGAGACCGTTAGTAAGTTTAGAAGCGATTTTGTTATCGATGGCGAAATTTTAGCGCTTAAAGACAGTGCTGTATTGCTTTTTAACGACTTGCAAAAACGTTTAAACAGAAAGAACATTACAAAGAAAATGCTGGAGGACATTCCCGTAGGTTTTTACGCCTACGATTTATTGGAATATAATGGGGAAGATTTTAGAAATGAATCCATGGAAAAACGGCGTAAGCAGGTAGAACGTTTATTTATGGAAGTATCCGCTTCTGAAAAGTTAAAATTGTCCAGTCTTATTCAATTTGATTCTTGGGAGTCTTTAATAGAAATACGAGAACACGCAAGATCCATAAATTCTGAAGGGTTAATGCTTAAGCAAAAAGCATCGCCTTATCATGTGGGACGAAAAAAAGGAGATTGGTGGAAATGGAAAGTCGATCCCTTAACCATTGACGTAGTTATGATTTATGCGCAAAAAGGTAGTGGCAGACGCAGTAGCAAATATACCGACTACACGTTTGCCGTAAAAAAAGAGGATGGTTTGGTAACCGTGGCCAAAGCTTATTCTGGTTTAACAGATGCCGAAATAACCGAAATTTCGAGATGGGTAAATAAAAATGCTATTGAGAAATTCGGACCTGTACGTACTGTAAAACCGGAACTGGTGTTTGAAATTGCGTTTGAAGGTATTGCTTATAGTAAACGTCATAAATCTGGAGTCGCTTTGCGTTTCCCTAGAATTAAACGTTGGCGAAAAGACAAACCAGTAAGCGAAATAGACACCATAGAATCGGTAACAGCGTTAATTGAAGCACAATAGCTATGAGTGGATTTACAGAAAGTGAAGGTTATAAAATCATAGAAAATTGGATGGCAAAAGATGGAAACGTACCGTTTGCATTTCAGTATCAGACCTGGCAACGTTATAGCAATAATTATTCTGGTATGGTTGTAGCACCAACAGGTTTTGGTAAAACATTTTCCGTTTTTTTAGCCGTCGTTATCGATTATTTAAACCATCCCGAACAATACAAACAAGGACTTAAATTGATCTGGGTTAGCCCGTTACGTTCTCTCGCCAAAGATTTAGCAAAGGCCATGACGGAAGCTGTAGATTCTATTGGCTTAGATTGGACTGTTGAAGTAAGAAATGGTGATACTCCACAAAAAGACAGACGCAGACAAGAACGATTAATGCCAGATGTATTGCTAACAACACCAGAAACAATGCACTTATTGTTTTCTCAAAAGAAAAACTCCAGATGGTTTAAACATCTTAACTGTGTTGCCATAGACGAGTGGCATGAACTATTAGGAAGCAAACGTGGCGTACTAACCGAATTACTTATAGCCAGATTGCGCTCATTATCTCCTAAACTGAGAATTTGGGGCATTACCGCTACAATTGGAAATTTAGAACAAGCTAAACAGGTATTAATCCCTTATAAGGGTATGAAAACCACAACCATTAAAGCGAAAGAAAAGAAGAAAATAGACATCGTATCTATTTTACCAGATGAAGTTGAGGTTTTGCCGTGGGCTGGACATTTAGGAAAAACAATGGCCTCTAAAATTGTGCCCATTATTTACCAAAATGAAACCACCTTAATCTTTACAAACACAAGAAATCAAAGTGAATTGTGGTACCAAATAATTTTAGAAGAAGCACCAGATTTAGCTGGATTAATTGCTATTCACCATGGATCTATTGACAAAATATCGCGAAATTGGATTGATGATAATATAAGTTTAGGAAATTTAAAAGCTGTGGTTTGTACAAGTTCGCTGGATTTAGGTGTCGATTTTAAACCTGTAGATTGTGTTATACAAATTGGTTCTCCTAAAGGGATTGCGCGTTTCATGCAACGTGCAGGTCGCAGTGGTCATTCGCCTTATGAGCGCTCTAAAATTTATTTTGTACCCACACATTCCTTACAACTTATAGAAGCTTCAGCTATTAAGGAAGCTGTAAAAAGTAATGAAATTGAAGATAGAGAGCCAATGGTTTTAACTTTCGATGTCATGGTTCAATTTTTGGTTACGCTGGCAGTTGGTGAAGGTTTTAATGCAGGAGAAACTTTTAAACTTATTCAACAAGTACATGCATTCCATTTTACCACTAGAGACGATTTTAACTGGGCTATTCAATTTATTACACAAGGTGGCAACACCTTAAAGGCTTACGAGGAGTTTCATAAGGTTGTTTTAGACAAAGACGGCTTGTATAAAGTAAAAAGCCGTAGAATTGCCATGTTGCACAGAATGAATATAGGTGTTATTGTTAGCGACGCCATGCTTATGGTAAAATTTATTTCTGGTGGCTATATTGGTATGATTGAGGAATATTTTATTACCAAGCTAAAACCAGGTATGAGCTTTATTTTAGGCGGTCGTGTTCTAGAAATGATTCAAGTAAAAGATATGAGTGTTTTAGTAAAACGCAGTAAATCTAAAAATGCAATTACACCAAGTTGGATGGGAGGAAGGCTGCCATTAACATCGTATCTCAGTCATTTTTTAAGATTAAAATTAAACGATGCTTTACAACCTGGAAATCGGGAAAAAGAACTAAAATTTCTTCACCCTTTACTTGCAAGACAAAACAAAACCTCGCACATACCAAAAGCAGATGAATTTCTGGTTGAATTAATTGAAACAAAAGATGGTTATCATTTGTTTATGTATCCTTTTGAGGGTCGCTTGGTTCACGAAGTAGTTGCAGCATTAATAGCCTACAGGTTAAGTAAAATAAAACCATTAACTTTTACTATTGCAATGAATGATTATGGTTTCGAGTTGTTAAGCGACCAGCCCATACCATTAGACGAGAATAACATCAAAACTATTTTATCTCCCAAGAATTTAATAGAAGACGTAACAGCAAGCATAAATGCAACCGAAATGGCTTCACGAAAATTTAGAGATATTGCGGTTATTGCAGGATTGGTTGTGCAATCGCAACCAGGAACTCGTAAAAACAATAAGAGTTTACAATCTTCGTCTGGATTAATTTTTAGAGTTTTAGACGAAAATGAACCCGATAACTTATTATTAAAACAGGCATATACTGAGGTTTTTAATCAGCAATTAGAAGAAGTACGTATGCAAGCCGCTTTTAAGCGTATAGAAAACAGTAAAGTTATTATTAAAAGAGCCAATGCTTTTACACCTTTAAGTTTTCCTATAAAAGTTGATAGATTACGGAGTACATTAAGTAATGAGGATATGGGAAAACGTATTGCGCGAATTCAACAACAAGTATTTAAAAGCGACTAAATTGAATATAGTTACTAAGGATATAACCTGTAAAGGAGAAATATTTACACTCACCAATCAGCGTGTACTGTTTTGGAAAAGCGAGAACACTTTAATTTTATCTGATTTGCACATTGGTAAATCTGCTCATTTTAGAAAACATGGTATTCCAATTTCAAAGCAGGTATTACAAAAAGACTTAGAGCGATTAGAGGCTGTAATAATGCACTTTAAACCTGAAACTATATTAGTGGTTGGCGATTTATTTCATGCTGAATTTAATAGCGATATTGAAACTTTTAAAATTTGGTTACAACGGTTTCATCATATTAATTTTGAGTTGATAATAGGTAACCACGACAGGCTTTCAGGAGATTTATATATGGATTTAAATATTAAAATATTCAGACCAAATAAAACGATAGCGAATATTCGATTTGAACATGATAACGTGGTTTCTACAAGAGATATTTTTACTATTTCTGGACACACACATCCTGGCGTTATAATTAGAGGAAAGGCAAGGCAGCGTATTAAACTACCATGTTTTCAAGTTACTGAGAACCAATTAATACTACCAGCTTTTAGCCTTTTTACAGGACTTAACACTAAAAACTGTCCGGACAAATGTGTGAATTATGCTTTTACCACTACTCAAATTTTTAAAATCTAATAAATGTTATAATACGAATGTGTTTTATCGATAAAATCAGTATTTTAACTTAAATAAATGCGTTTTATCGAATTAAAATGCTTTTAATAATAATTATGAATGAATAGTCGGCTAAAGATTGCTACTTTCGCAGTCCCAAATTTAAAGACCTATTTATGAAAATTATTACATCGCTATTAAAAAAAGCTACCATTATTTTATCGTTTTTATCGATATTAAGTTGTACGGTAGAATCTTTAGACATTAACCAATTTACAGATTCTCAAAATCCATCGCAATCAAATTTAACATGTCTTGATGCACAACCAGAAGCTCGTTTCGTAAACAACGGAACCACAGACTTTACATTTGTAGTCTTTAGTCCAAGCTTAGGGCTTATTACAGAGGTTGTAGATGTGGCACCAGGAGTAACAACAAACTGGATTGCATTTCCTGAAGGTGAAATAATATTAGGCTTAGACTCTAGTGTTAGTTCAATTTCAGATTTTAAAACTCAAGTAACCATGCAAGCATGTGATACTTACGAATTAGTAATGCAACCAAATAACACTGTTCTACCAGGCGGACCAATAGGAAACTAATAATCAAAATTACTTAAACTCAAAGCCTAAAAACCTACATTTTAGGCTTTTTTAGTTTCTATAACTATTTTTTTATCCTCTAAATTGGTTGTAAAAAATAAGTATGTATCTCCGCCATCTTTAAGAGAAAAGGTTTTCCTGATTTGTATTACGGTGTCAGGAAAATTACGTGTAGTAACATTTACTTTCTTGCTTTTAAACGCGCTGCTAATCTGTTTTTTATTGTAGAGGCTATAGTTAAGAATTTTGAAACAGCGTCCAGGAAAGTTAATTAACAAATTTGAAGTGTATAAATGAGAATGTTTTTGTAATTTTTTTATTTCGAGCTTTTGTGCTAAAATGTTAAATGCTCCTGACTTTAAAATTGCCGCATTAGGCTCGTATAAATAGGCGAGAGGTTCACTAAGTACTGCAGAAGCCGTTGATTCTTCAGTTATATTATAATTAAAAATTTGGTTTTCATCCTTTAAAATATTAATTGTTTTTATTGCAGTCTCACCAATAAAATCGCGTTCAAGAACCCATAATAATTCTTTCACCTCGCTGTTTACCGCAACACAATAAATGGCGCTTACATTCGCTAATTCCTGTAATCCAGAAGTTATATCTAACAATGGCGAGGTTTTAACCATAATATTTTTAGCATAGTTAAAAAATAACTCTAAATGCTCAGGAACATTGGGCAAACAATCTTTTAGTAGAAACACTTTACCTTTAGCCTCGTCACGTCTTGAGGGATCGATATAAATCCAGTCGTATACCTCTTTTTGCTGCTTTAAAATGCTTAAACCATCATAAGGATAACAGGTTATATTTTTCGCTTGAAGCTGTGTATAATTATGTTTTACTATTTGTGATAACTGCGTATTAATTTCACAATGTATTACATTTTTTACTTGCTTAGCAAAATAAAAACTATCTACACCAAATCCACCAGTTAAATCTATTAGAGAATTTCCTGAGATTAAACCTGCTTTGTAAGCAGCAGTAATTTCAGACGAAGTTTGTTCTATATTAAGCTTATTGGGATAATAAATATTATTAGTCGAAAACCAAGTAGGAAGTTTTTTTTGAGATCGTTTTTTTGCTTCAATTTGTTCAATTAAAATTCTAATATCAATCGTAATTGGATGAGATAATTTTAATAACAGTTTAGTGATTTCAGATTTTAAATTTGAATTTATAAATTCCTGATTTACAACAGATAACACTTCATTATTAAAACTAAGACTTAACATTAAAAGTTCTTTGTTAGTTTTTTAACAATACGGTATTCTGAAAGAAATTCTTTAGCAATCACCTTAATAGCTGTGTACAGCGGAATAGCCAAAATTAAACCTACAATACCAAATAACAATCCAGCAATTATAATGATTATAAAAATTTCTAAGGGGTGAGATTTTACACTTTTAGAAAAAATTATTGGCTGACTAAAAAAGTTATCGACCAATTGCGCTATAATAAAACCTATCATGACATAGATGGTTTTAGGTAAAATAACCTCACTAAAGCTTTCTCCTAAATTACTGGACATGGTTAACAAAACAATTAAAACCGCACTAATCATTGGCCCAACGTATGGAATAACGTTTAAAAGCGCACATAACGATGCTATAATTATTGCATTTTCAATACCAAAGATAAATAGCACAGCAGAGTAGATAACAAATAAGATAACTAACTGTACCACTAATCCACCAAAATAACGCGATAATAAATCGCGAATAGTAAATAATGATTTTTTAATACGCAAGTCGTGTTGTTTAGGAAAAAAGGCCATGATGCTGTTACCAAACAAAGAGCTGTCTTTTAAAAAGAAAAAGGAAATAAAAAGCACGGAAAAAAGACCAACGCTAAAACTACCAAATCCAATAAGAACAGCATTTAAAATGTCTGGAATAAACCCAAAATTAAGTTCGGAGATAAATTTAGATTCTTGAATTGTTTCTTCTACTTCTAACTGATTTAAACCAAAATGAGATATAAATTCCTTGTATAAATTTTCTACATTTAACTGTAATTGGTCGATATCCAACAAAGATAAATTTTGTCCTTGCTCAATGGCCAGAGGGATAAACATACCTATAACTCCAGAGATAATTAAAATAAAAAGTAACATAGTTACTACAACTGCTAGGGTGTCGCCAAATTTAAGTTTCGCCATAAAAAAACGTTTTATTGGTCTGCCCAACAGCGATACGACTCCAGCAATTGTTATGTAAGCAATTACGGATTGAATTTCATACAAAAACCATATTAATATAGCAATAGCAGCCAGTATAGCGATTGCTCTTAAAATTCCGTTTGATATAGCTTTCGAATTCATTGGGTAAATATACAGATAGAATTAATATTTTTAATTTTCGAACAATAAATATATTGCTAAAATAGAGATTTGCAATTATTGTAGTTGTTTAGTTATTTCATAAAGCGCAATATTTGCGGCTTGTACCACATTCATACTACTATTTTGCCCGAACATATTTATATGAATAACAGCATCACTTTGTTTTAATGTACTTTCTGAAATACCAAAATTTTCATCTCCAATAAATAATGCTATTGGTCTATCTTCGGAAAATTTAAAGCTATGAATTGGTAAACTGTCTTCGGTAATTTCTAATGCTAGACATTGATAATCTGAAGCTTTTAAATTTGAAAGAACGTCTAAAACTTCCTCGAAAACCTCATAAACAACGACTTTTTCAGTAGCACGAGACGTTTTGGTCATTTTTCTTCCAAACGGAATAGCACTACCACAAAAGATAATTTTTTCTACACCAAAGGCATCGGCTATTCTAAATAAACTGCCAATATTTGGTGCGTTGGTGACGTTTTCACAAACTAAGGTGATGGGAAATGATATCTTCTTAAAGTTTGTATTGTAGTGGTTTAGCTGCACTCTTTTTAGTTTTCGAAAGCATACTTAACAATATTCGCTCCCATCTGTAATGCTTTTAGTCTAATATCTTCTGGATCACTATGCACTTCCTGGTCTTCCCATCCATCGCCTAAGTCGCTCTCTACGGTAAAAATAACTACTAATCGGTTTTCAAAAAACAATCCTAAAGCCTGAGGTCTTTTACCATCGTGTTCATGAATTTTCGGTAGCCCTTTTGGGAATGCGAAAGCAGTACTAAAAATCGCATGGTTAGCAGGCAACTCCTTTAGCTCTTGATTGGGAAATACTTTTTTAAGTTCCTTAGTGATGTAAGGTTTCATACCATAATTATCGTCTATATGTAAAAAACCACCAGATTTTAAGTAATTACGAAGATTTTCTACTTCTTCTTCATTAAAAAAAACATTACCATGACCCGTCATGTGCAACAAAGGATATTGAAAAATATCTATGCTACCAACTTCTACCGTTTCCGGCTTTTCATTCATTTTGGTAGCTATCGTTTCGTTACAAAACTTGATAAGGTTTGGCAAAGCGGTTGGGTTTGAATACCAATCGCCACCACCTTTGTATTTTAATATGGCTAAGTCTTGTGCAGAGGAATACTTAAAGCAGAACACCATTAATAACAATGCAATTACTGTAAGGTTTTTAGATTTTTTCGAACTAAATATCATATCTCAAAAATAAAAAAGAAAAGGATGCAAAATACAATAATGTTATTTTTTATGATGCTGTTTTTAATTCAGCCTTCAAATACAGAAATTAAAGCAGATACATTTAAACCTGTAGTGGTTTTAGAATTATTTACCTCTCAAGGTTGTTCCAGCTGCCCAAGTGCAGATGTTTTACTTAAAAAGGTAAGTGAAAATGACAAGGCTATTATTGCTTTGTCTTATCACGTAGATTACTGGAATTATATTGGGTGGAAGGATCCTTTTGCTAAAACCGAGTTTACTAAAAAACAACGCATCTATGGTAGTAAATTTAATAATAGTACAATTTACACACCACAGACAGTAATTAACGGTAAAGAGCATTTTGTTGGCTCTAAAGCTTCTGTTATGGCCGAAAAGCTAAAGGAATACAAAGCAAAACCATCTTTAAATACTATTGAATTATTTAATGTCGAGCAAAATAAAAACGAGGTAAGCTTTAATTATAAAGTAAATGGTACAATTACGAACAAGACATTACGATTGGCTTTAGTTATTAAAGAGCGAGTTACCGAAGTAAAACGAGGTGAAAACAGAAATAGAACCCTAACAAATACAAATGTTGTAGTTACAGAGCATTTAGTTACATTAAGTAAAGCTAACGGCAATTACAGTATTGCAATTCCAGATATTGTAGTAGATAAAGACAAATTGTCCTTGGTTGCTATTGTACAAAATGAGCATTTAGATATTACAGGCGCAGTAAAACATGGCTTGTAAGTTATAAAACTATCATTTTATTGGAATTGAATGTATTTAGGAGGCACAATATTATTAAGTCGCATATAAACAATCATTTGTCCTCTATGGTGAGTTATATGGTCTGTTAATAATAGAAGGATTTGTCGCTTCGTTCGGTTTAGACCCAAATAATCTAATTTATCGTTAAGCTTAGAAACATCAAATTGTCTAATTAGTTTCATTGTTGCATCAAAGGTCTCATCAATTTTAGCGATCATTTCTTTTTTAGTTTTATTTTTCACTTTAAGTTCAGTGTCCGTTTTCCAATCTCTTGGTTCACGTCCTCCTAATAGCGATTGACTATGCCAATCCATTGCCCAGCCAATATGCATTAAATTTTCGGAAAAGCTTTTAGATTCTGGAATAGCTTTGAAGTTATACTTTTCTTCAGGCATGGTTTCTGCCACAAGTAGCAAATACTTTTTTGAGTTCTCCAATCGTTCTAAATAGTCTTTAACAAAATCGTTTTCCTGAGCTAAAATAGGTGATGATAGCGAAGTAAATAACAGTACAACAATAAGGATTATTATTTTTTTCATGGCGATTTGCTTTATTTAGGCTTTCAATTCAATAAAAATAATAATTAATTTGAAGCCTTTTTACTTATTGTAAGAAATGGAACACTACTCATTTACAAAAGCCACAGAATGGCAAGCTACAATGGCAGCAGTTTCGGTACGTAAGCGTGTTTCTCCTAAAGAAACAGGTTTAAAATTTTTGGAAATTGCTAATTCAATTTCATTGGTGCTAAAATCACCTTCAGGTCCTATTAAAATTGTGGTGTCTTGATTTGGTTTTAGAGCCTGTTTCAAAGATTTTCTATCGGTTTCTTCGCAATGTGCAATAAACAGGTTTCCTGAGAACTCCTGATTTATAAAGTTTTTAAGGGCCATTGCTTCATTTAGTTTTGGCAAATAACAACTTAAAGATTGTTTCATTGCTGCTTGTAAAATTTTTTCAAACCGTTCTGGCTTAATAGTTTTACGTTCGCTGTGCTCACAAATTATTGGTGTTATTTCCTGTACGCCAATTTCGGTTGCTTTTTCTAAAAACCACTCGTAGCGGTCATTCATTTTAGTTGGCGCAACTGCTAAGTGTAAGTGGCATTTTGGTTTCTCTTTAAAACTCTTTGTTTTAATTTCTGCAACACAATTTTTAATGTTATCAGAAATTATTTCGGCAGAAAACAACCAACCTTTACCATTGGTAATATGCATTACATCTCCAGTCTTTTTACGCAACACTTTAGTTATATGCTTACTTTCATCTTTTGAGAAAGCAAACTGTGTAGTGTCTTGCGTGAGTTCTGGATTGTAAAATAATTGCATTGATGAGTTAAAATAAAAAAACCTTATTTTACAAAAATAAGGCTTATTTATAAATTTCTATTGGTCTATGCCTGTACAAATCATATCTCCATGATTAAGATGAGTTTGTAATGCATTAACACTTATGGTGATTAAATGCATATTATCTGGGTTTCCAGGAGGGATATGACAAATTGTAATTTTTTTAGGATTGTTCTTTTTGTCTTTTTTTAGTTCTGAAGTTGTTGTCGCAATTATACTAACTGGTAATGCAACAACTAGTAATATTTTAAATAAAGATAAATTCATAGCATTTTTAATTTTAGGGTTTATATAATGTCAAATGTAACCTGAACCTTTCTGTAGAAAAAAAATAATAGACAAAACAATCGTTTAGTCTATAAAGCACATTTTATTGTAAAATTACACGACCAAATACACATCAACTAATTAATCACTTCTTGTACTTTTAGTACATACACTTCTTTTATAATTTTAAGTCTGTGTGTTTTTTTAATAATGTAAAAACCATTGTCCTTGGTTATACCAACATCGAAAACATCGTCTACATTATGTTTTAAATTGGTGGCTTCTGCTTCAATTTCTATAGGTAATTGTCCATCTTTAACCCAGCCAGAATCACCTCCTTTTTTAGCGTTATTTGCCATAGAATATTTTTTAGCCAAATCACCAAAATCCACACCTTTACCATGCTTAGCCATGATAATTTTTCGTAGTCTGTAAATTTCATCAACAGGCATATTGTTGCCATCGAAAAAGATATAACTTATTCTATAATGCGGTTCATTTTCTTTTTTAACTATTTTATAATGTGTTTTTTTAAATTGGGTTCTTTCGGTTTTAGTAAAGCCTGCTGGCATTTCTAACAATTCTTTTGCTAATTTACTTTTATGCTTTTCGTCGTTAAAAACCATAAGCTTTTTCGTTTTAGACTTCGCTTCTCCCACATAGGCTTCGGCTTCTTCTAAGGTTTCAATGGTTTTTAAGTCTTTAGCTTCTGTTTGTGCGAATGTTACAAGCGATACACTTAATAATAGTAGGAGTAAGGGTTTCTTCATTTTAATTGAGGTTTTTTCAAAATTTTATTACCACAAAAAAACAAAAAAATAAGATGCTTACAGTAATTACTGATAAGGTTATTAACAAGGATTTTAACAACCTGCTTTTAAGATAGAATAGATATTTTTATAAGGACTTCGCATTTAGCTTTTTAGAAGCATAACTAACAATAAACACTATTGTAGCATAAAACAGTATACGTTCTATTATGCCTATTACAATGAGCTGAAACAACGTTGTTTCTTGATTAAACAAATAAAAATTGTCTGGTGCATAATCTCGATGAAAAGAAGTTAGTAATATAATATAGCGCTCTATATTTGCTCCGGAAGCCAGTACCAAAAACAAAATTATCAATACTAAAAGAAAATTTACCACATTTTTTCTTTGTAATTGTTTAATCCATAACAGTTGTATGAGTAAACAAAATAAAAATGGTCGCAACAGCATAATCCAGTAAGCAAACCAGTATGTTCCTGTTGCGCGCTCTGTAAACAGACTATGATCCTTAAAAAAATAATAATTAGTTAAATCGACTATATAATAAACAAAATAAACGATTGCTATTATACGAATGGTTTTAATAGAATACTTGAAAAACCGATTATTAATTTTATTTAGTCTAACCGATTTGAAAAGCGAAAGAAAATAGCTAATAAATGTAGTAAAACAAAAGCCGTAGATTAAAGCATCGAATAATAGTGTAATGGTAGCGTTCATTATATTTTTAATCGAGCTGAAGCCATAATATCACTTTCAGAAAAATCGTTTTCCAAATATTTTAAATAGCCTACAATGGCAATCATAGCAGCATTATCTGTGGTAAATTCAAATTTAGGGACATAAGTTGTCCAGCCAAATTTTTGCTCTCCATCTTTTAATGCTTTTCTAATACCAGAATTTGCAGATACACCGCCACCAATGGCAATATGTTTAATACCTGTTTGTTTGGTGGCTAATTTTAATTTATCGATTAGTATTCCAATAATTGTGTATTGAATGGAAGCACAAATGTCGTTAAGATTCTGTTCTATAAAATCAGGATTCTTTTTAATTTCGCGTTGTATAAAGTACAATACTGCGGTTTTAAAGCCTGAAAAACTAAAATTTAATCCGTCTACTTTTGGTTTGGTAAACTTGTAGGCTTTAGGATTACCAAGTTGTGCGCGTTTATCTATTTCTGGACCTGCAGGATATCCTAAGCCTAAAATTTTTCCGCTTTTATCGAAAGCCTCTCCAACGGCATCATCAATAGTTTCTCCTATAACCTCCATATTAAAATGGGCGGATACTTTTACTATTTGTGTGTGTCCTCCAGAAATAGTCATAGCTAAAAATGGAAATGGTGGTTTATTAAAACCCTTTTCTGCTATAAAGTGCGCTAAAATATGGGCTTGCATATGGTTTACAGCAATTAATGGAATTTGTAAACCATAGGCAAAAGATTTTGCAAAACTTGTTCCTACTAATAGCGAACCCATTAAACCTGGACCTCGAGTAAAAGCAACTGCATGTAGCTGCTCTTTTGTAATGTTTGCTTTTTTTAAGGCTTGATGTACTACTGGTACAATGTTTTGTTGGTGCGCACGTGAGGCTAATTCTGGTACAACTCCTCCAAATTCTTCATGTATTTTCTGGCTCGCTACAACATTACTTAATACCATGTCGTTGCATAGTATAGCTGCCGAAGTATCGTCGCAAGAAGACTCAATACCAAGTATGTAAATATTTTGTGAAGACATTAGTGAATATTCGGCATTATAATTGTTAATTTTGACATAGAAAATAATATAAACAAAGGTAGTTTTTTTAACTTAAATCC
Organism: Lacinutrix chionoecetis; assembly: GCF_053604665.1. Lineage (NCBI taxonomy): Bacteria > Pseudomonadati > Bacteroidota > Flavobacteriia > Flavobacteriales > Flavobacteriaceae > Lacinutrix > Lacinutrix chionoecetis. The sequence goes on along the minus strand of NZ_JBSHNQ010000047.1, from coordinate 7,676 downwards.
CTCATCAAGAAATTTCTTAAAATAGTAGGAAAATTATTAGCAATTTTATTGCTACTCTTCATCATATTGGTGCTGGTGCTTTCTATTCCAGCTGTACAAACAAAATTAGGGAGTTATGCCACTAAAAGAATCAATGAAGATTTTAAAACTAATATTACAATTGGTAAAATCGGGCTTCAGTTTAATGGCGATGTGGAATTAAAAGAAGTTTTAATTCGCGATTTTAAAAAGGATACGTTAATTAGTGCTTCAGAAATTAATACTTCAATTTTAAGTTTCAATAATTTAATTGAAGGCACTTTAAATTTTGGCGACATTGATATTGAAGACCTTATATTTAATGTAGTAACCTATGAGAATGAAACCGATACCAATTTAGACGTTTTTGTAGCAAAATTTGACGATAACAATCCAAGACCAGAAAAGAGTAATTTCTTATTATCCTCCAGCGATGTTTCTATTTACAATGGTTTATTCCGAATGGTTAATGAAAATAGAGAAACGCCCAAAATTATTGAGTTTAGTAAATTAGATATAAATGCCACTAATTTTCTCATTAATGGTAATGATGTAAGTACCAGAATTAACACCTTATCATTTTTAGACAGTCGTGGACTTGTTGTGCAAAACATGTCCACTAATTTTGAATATACCATAGAAAATATGGTATTTAACGATTTGTCTTTAAAAACCAAAAACTCTTCGTTAAAAGGCAATCTTATATTTAATTACGATAGAGAGGATTTTAAAGATTTTGAAAATAAAGTAGAAATTGATGCCAATTTTAACGATGCTAATATTGCTTTAGATGAGTTAAATGTATTTTATAACGAATTTGGTATTAACCAGCGTGCACGATTTAACACTAAGATTTCAGGCACTTTAAACGATTTAAATCTTACTAATTTAAATTTAACAACGAGTAGTAGAACAAAAATTTATGGCGATTTAAATTTTAAAAACCTTTTAAACAGTGAAGAAGATAATTTTGAGATGTCCGGAAGGTTTTCTAATTTAACTTCAACTTACAAAGATTTAAAAGCATTGCTGCCTAATGTTTTAGGTGCGTCAATTCCATCAATTTTCGATAAGTTAGGCGAATTTAAAATTGTTGGGACCACAAATATTAAACCAAGAAAAATAAATGCCGACTTAGAAATAAGTACTAATATAGGGTTTGTTAAATCTAATCTAAGTCTTGCAAATGTTAGTGATATCGATCATGCCACCTATAGAGGTAATATTATTTTCGACCAGTTTAACATTGGTGCATTTTTAGAAGACCCTAATTTGGGAGAGATCTCTTCTAATTTAGATGTTGATGGCTCTGGTTTTAAAAAAGAAAATTTAAGAACAGGAATTAAAGGAGATGTTTATTCAATTAATTATAATACATATCCATACAAGAACATTACTGTAAATGGAACATATGAAAAAAGTGTTTTTAATGGTAAACTTACTGCAGACGATACTAACTTAAAACTCGATTTCAATGGGTTGGCAGATTTATCTCAAACCATTAATACTTTCGATTTCACTGCAAATGTTGCATTTGCAGATTTAAAAAAACTAAACCTTTATACACGAGATTCTATGGCTCTTTTTAAAGGTAATGTGCAAATGAAAATGCAAGGCACAAGCATTGACGATGCTGTAGGAACTATCACTTTTAACAAGACAAACTTTAAGAACGAAACAGATGATTATTATTTTGAAGATTTTGCTATAAAATCTACTTTCGAAGGTAGAGAGCATATTATTACAGTAAATTCTCCAGACATTGTAGAAGGAACTATGCGAGGTGAGTTTCTGTTTAAAGATGTCCCAAATTTATTCGAAAATTCTATAAAAAGCATTTATACCAGCGAAGCACCCAATATTATAGAAACGAATCAGTTTATTAATTTTAATTTTAAAATCTATAATAAAATTGTAGAAGTCTTTTATCCAGATTTAAAACTTGGAGCTAATACTTTTATAAAAGGACGTGTAGAAACCGATGAGAAAGAATTTAAACTCACATTTAAATCGCCTAAAATTGAACTGTTAGACTATTTTGCCAACGATATTGAAATACAAGTAGATAATAAAAACCCTGTATTTAATACCTATATTGAGATAGACAGTTTAAATACTAACTTCTACAATGTTTCTAAGTTTAATCTAATTAACGTAACCCTAAACGACACGCTTTATATGCGAAGTGAGTTTAAAGGCGGGAAAACAAATACAGACAAATACGACCTTAGTTTTTATCATACAATAAATGAGAAAAACAACTCGGTTGTTGGTTTTAAAACCAGTGAAATTAATTTTAAAGACAATTTATGGAAACTTAATGAGGCTGCAGATAAGTACAATAAAATTGAGTTTGATAATGGCTTTAAGAATATTAATATCGAAAAATTAATCTTAAGTCATAAAAATGAAGAAATATCACTTGCTGGTGTTATTAGAGACTCCACTTATAAAGATTTAAAATTAAATTTTAAAGATGTTGATTTAGCTAAAATTACACCACGCGTAGATAGTTTGACTTTAGTTGGTAACGTTAATGGTAAATTAGATTTATTGCAACAAAACGGAAGCTACTTACCAAATTCTACAATCACCATAGACGACTTAGAAATAAACAATACCTACTTTGGGTCTTTCGATGCTAATATTAAAGGCAATCAATCGTTAACTAATTATACTGTAAATGCTTCAATTAAAGACGACATCAATAAATCTTTTGAAGCAGTTGGTAATATCGATGTATCCTCTAAAGATGCTTTTATAGATGTGGATTTATTATTTAATAAATTTAGCCTCAATATTTTATCACCACTACTAGAACCAATACTTAGCAGAGTAAGAGGTGACGTTACCGGTAAGGTTGAAGTTGTTGGAGATTTAAAACTGCCAAAATTTCAAGGCGAACTTAAATTAGATAATGGTGGTTTAAAAGTACCTTATCTAAATGTGGATTACGATTTTGCAAATAAAGCATCCGTAACACTGGATAATCAGAATTTTAACTTTAATAACATTAAAATTACAGATGTAAAACACAATACCAAAGGTGTGTTAGATGGAATGTTAAGCCATATTAATTTTTCCAATTGGCGTCTGGATCTTGGTATTAGTACAGATAGACTGTTGGTGCTAGACACAAAATATACCGACGAGTCTTTGTATTTTGGAACCGGTTTTATAGGAGGTGAAGCTAAAATATTTGGACCAACCGAAGCACTTAGAATTACGGCAGAAGCCGAAACTAAATCTGGCACAGAATTTTATATTCCGTTAAGCGATGTAGAATCTTTTGGTGATAATTCTTTTATTCATTGGTTAACACCTGAAGAAAAATTAGCAAAATCTGAAGGAAAAGAAATCGATATACAAAACATTTCTGGTTTGGAACTTTTTTTCGATTTAGATGTTACCCAGGACGCCCTCATAGAAATTGTAATGGATCAGGTTTCTGGAAGTACTATTAGTGGTCGCGGGAATGGGAGTTTATTATTCAATATTAATACCAATGGTAAATTTGAAATGTATGGTGATTTTGTAGTCTATGAAGGTGTTTATAATTTTCTGTATGGCGGTATTGTACAAAAAGAATTTAGTGTAAAACCCTTTGAAAGTACCTTGGCATGGAATGGAGACCCTTTAGAAGCCGAGATAAATATTTTAGCAATCTATAAAACACGTACAAACCCTTCACCATTATTAGATAACCCTATTAACCAAACCATTCCTGTGGAGTTAGAAATTAACCTAACTGGCCAATTGGAAAGACCAGAACCTATATTCGAATTTAATTTTCCAAATACCAGTTCAACCATTAAATCTGAGTTAAATTACAGATTAGACTCTAAAGACGATAAAGACAACCAGGCACTTTATCTCTTAGCAACTGGAGGTTTTAACAGGCAATTACAGGACATAAGTTTTACAGGAACAATTGCAGAACGTCTTAACGGTTTAATTAATGGTATTTTTACCGACACCGATAATAAAATTAAAATAGGTTTAAATTATGAAGCTGGGCAAAGACGACCAGATTACATAACAGACGATCGTTTAGGCTTCACGCTGCAAACAAAAATTACAGATCGCGTGCTTATAAATGGTAAAGTAGGTGTACCTGTTGGAGGCGCATCAGAATCTGTTATTGCAGGCGATGTACAAATAGATTTTCTTTTAAATCAAGAAGGCACACTAACTGCCACTGTTTTTAACCGTGAAAACAGCATTAGAAATTTTGGAGAAGAAATAGGTTATACGCAAGGTCTTGGGGTAGCATACACCGTAGATTTTGATACTTTTGGAGAACTTATCAGAAAAATTTTCAAACCAAATAATCAGAACACCTCTTCAGATGATCAATCGGATGAGGAAACATTACCTGAAGAACAAGAAAAAGACACTCCATTGCCAGATGGAATTGGTTTAAAAAAGAAAAGTTAATACATTATATTTTTTGTAAAATACAGCACTCCAAAACCAATATTTCCTACAAAAAAATCTCTAAAAATTCACCATTTTAATAATTTTTCAACTTTTTTATCAACTAAAACGTTATAGTTATTTTACGTCTGTTAATTTTTAACAAATCCATGGTATTATATGGTATTACTTTATTAGCTTAGCTTCAAACAAGTGAATTTAATGTCAAAAAAAATAAAAAAAATTGGTGTAATGACCTCTGGAGGAGATGCTCCAGGAATGAATGCTGCTATTAGAGCTGTAGCCAGAACTTGTGCCTATCACAATATAGAATGTGTGGGTATTTACAGAGGTTATGAAGGCATGATAGAAGGCGACTTTAAAGATTTAACTGCGCGTAGCGTAAAAGGAATAATAAACAAAGGAGGAACCGTATTAAAATCGGCAAGATCTGCAGAGTTTAGAACGCCAGAAGGAAGACAAAAAGCGTACGATGCCTTAACAAAAAAAGGAATAGACGCATTGGTGACTATTGGTGGCGATGGTACTTTTAATGGTGCCTTAATATTTAATAAGGAATTTGGTTTCCCGGTAATGGGTATTCCTGGTACAATAGATAACGATATATATGGTACGTCTCATACCTTAGGCTATGACACTGCGTTAAATACAGTAGTAGAATGTATCGATAAAATTAGAGATACAGCAAGTTCGCATAATCGATTGTTTTTTGTGGAAGTTATGGGACGCGATGTGGGACATATTGCACTTAATGTTGGTATTGGAGCAGGAGCCGAAGAGATATTAATTCCAGAAGAAGATTTGGGCTTAGATCGCTTATTAGAATCTTTAAGAAGAAGTAAAAAATCTGGAAAATCTTCAAGTATAGTTGTTGTTGCAGAAGGTGACAAAATTGGAAAAAATGTCTTCGAATTAAAAGATTACGTAGAAGAAAACATGACAGAATACGAAGTACGCGTATCTGTTTTAGGGCATATGCAAAGAGGTGGAGCACCATCCTGCTTCGATCGTGTATTAGCCAGTAGAATGGGAGTAAGAGCGGTAGAAAGTTTAATGGAAGGTCAGTCTAATTTTATGGTTGGACTGCTAAGTGACAAGATAGCTTTAACACCATTAGAAAATGCAGTAAAAGGTAAATCTAAAATAAATAAAGAATTAATACGTGTGTCTGATATTATGACCACATAAAATTGAAAACAAAAATTATGTCAAAATTAAAATTAGGAATTAACGGATTTGGAAGAATAGGACGAATTGTATTTAGAGCAACTGTAAAACGTGATAATGTTGATGTGGTAGCTATTAACGATTTGTTAGATGTAGAGCATTTAGCTTATTTATTAGAATACGACTCTGTACATGGTAGATTTGATGGTACCATTGAGGTTAAAGATGGAAACCTTGTTGTGGACGGAAAGACAATTAGAGTTACCGCAGAAAGAGATCCAAAAAATTTAAAATGGAATGAAGCAGGAGCAGATGTTGTTGCCGAATGTACAGGTATTTTTACAACGCTTGAAACAGCTAATTATCACATAGAAGGTGGTGCTAAAAAAGTTGTAATTTCTGCACCAAGTAAAGATGCACCAATGTTCGTAATGGGTGTTAACGATAACCAGTTAACTGCAGATCATACTGTGGTATCTAATGCATCATGTACTACTAACTGTTTAGCACCTTTGGCTAAAGTTATTGAAGATAATTTTGGTATAGAAGAAGCTTTAATGACAACCATTCACGCTGCAACATCAACACAATTTACTGTAGATGCACCATCACGTAAAAATTACCGCTTAGGAAGAAGCGCATTAAACAACATTATTCCAACCTCTACAGGAGCTGCAAAAGCAGTTGGGAAAGTGATACCAGAATTAGATGGTAAATTAACAGGAATGGCGTTTAGAGTACCAACAGTAGATGTATCTGTTGTCGATTTAACAGTTAGAACTAAAAAAGAAACCTCTTTAGAAGCAATTAAAGCAGCTATGAAAAAAGCCGCAAATGGAGCTATGGAAGGTGTTTTAGGATACACCGAAGATGCTGTTGTATCTCAGGATTTTGTTAGCGAAACCCGTACCAGTGTTTTTGACGCAGATTCTGCTATAGAATTAAATCCAAAGTTTTTTAAATTAGTTTCTTGGTATGATAATGAGTTTGGATACTCTAATAAATTAGTAGATTTAGCAGAAAAGATTAACAATCTATAATAGTAGATCTTATGATATTAATAGTTGACAGCGGCTCTACTAAATGCGATTGGATAGCCATAGATAAAAAAGGTAATCAATTGCTTGAAAAAATTAGAACTAAAGGTTTAAATCCTGCAATTCTTTCAGAAAAAAAATTGCGTAAAACCATAAAGAAAAGTGAGGCTCTTTTAGAAAATCGTGAAAAAGTTGAAGCTGTCTATTTTTATGGTGCAGGTTGTGGTACAGAAAAACCAAGATTAGCACTTAAAAATGTACTTCAAAATTTCTTTATAGAAGCTAAAGTAACTGTTAACGAAGATACCATGGCTGCCGTTTACGCCACTATTAGTACTCCGGATGAAGCTGCCGTAGTCTGTATTTTAGGCACAGGTTCCAATTGTAGTTATTACGATGGCAAAAAATTACACCAACGCGTAAGCTCATTAGGTTACACCTTAATGGACGATGCTTCTGGTAACTATTATGGAAAGCAACTTATTCGCGATTACTATTTTAGTCATATGCCAGAGAATATAAAAATTGCATTTGCCGATAAATATAATCTCGATGCCGATTTTATAAAATACAATCTTTACAAGCAACCTAACCCAAATGCTTATTTGGCTACTTTTGCAGAATTTATGATTTTGAATAAAGATTCCAAATACATAAAAGAATTAATAAAGCAAGGTATTAGAGTTTTTGCTAAAAATATGATATTTCAGTTTAAAGAAGAATTAAAAACCGTACCTGTTCATTTTGCAGGCTCGATTGCTTTTTTCTGTCAGGATGAAATTAAGGAAGTAGCAAAAGAATTAGGATTTAAAACAGGTAATTTTGAAAGAAGACCAATAGAAGGCCTTGTAAAATTTCATGCAGATTAATAACTATTTGTCTAGTCCTAAATAACCGATACAGATTATTAAAGGATTAAATTTATTAATTAAAGCTGAACAATCATATGATTGTTCAGCTTTTTTGATTTGTATTGTTTTCTTTTCAATTTGTTTTGTGCGTGCATTTGTATTGGTG
>NZ_JBSHNQ010000046.1:0-32078 GCF_053604665.1 Lacinutrix chionoecetis | reverse complement strand
TGACCTGATTCTATTTCTCCAACAACTTGAAGCTTAAAAGAAATTGAATAATCTTTTTGGGTACGCTTTACATACCCAGTGTTTTCTGATGGTTTCATTACACTAATGTTTTAGTGTATCGCTATTTCAGGACGGGACATACATATATTATTTAAAGCCTTATCTAAAACAGATAGGGCTTTTTTTAGAGTATATTTTTACCTTTTAAGTAAACCGATACTTCTAACAGATAAAGAAGTAAAGCATCTCTTGTTTAGAATAAAAAAAAAGCCCATCAATTACAGACTTTTTTATCTGTTTGATGGGCTTAAATATGTTGAGATTTAAAACGAATTAATCCTCTTTTCTATCTTCTCTTGGTTTTCTATCGTCACGTCTGTTATCACGACCTCTATTATCGCGAGAGCCACGATTATCTCGTCCGCCAGAACGTTTATCGTCTCTTGGAGGTCTTTCCTTAAAACCTTCTGGTTTTGGTAAAATAGCTTTTCTTGATACTTTTTCTTTTCGCGTTCTTGAATCAATTCCAAAGTATTTTACGTCGAAAACGTCTCCCATGTTTACAACATCAGATACATTTTCTGTACGTTCCCAAGCTAATTCACTTACGTGTAATAACACTTCATTTCCTGGAGCATCCATATATTCTACAACAGCACCAAAGTCAAGCATTTTAATTACTTTTACCTCGTATACTTTGCCAACTTCAGGCTTAAATAAGATAGCATCAATTTTTGCCATTACAGCATCGATACCTTTTCTACCAACTCCTAAAATTTCTACAATACCTTCTTCGGTTACTGGGTCTTCGTTAATAACGATTGTAGTCTCAGTTTCCTTTTGCATTTCCTGTATTACTTTTCCACCAGGTCCAATTAAGGCTCCAATAAACTCGTTAGGAACACGTCTGGTTACCATTGTAGGCGCATGCTCCTTAACTTCTGCATTTGGTGTTGCAATAGTATCTGTTAATTTCTCTAAAATATGTAAACGACCATCGCGAGCTTGTTTTAGCGCATTCACTAAAATCTCGTAACTTAATCCTTTTACTTTTATATCCATTTGGCAAGCGGTAATACCATCTGCAGTACCTGTAACTTTAAAGTCCATATCACCAAGGTGATCTTCATCTCCTAAAATATCAGATAATACTGCGTATTTATCACCTTGCGAAATTAATCCCATGGCAATACCAGAAACAGGTTTCTTTAATTGAACACCTGCATCCATTAGTGCCATTGTACCTGCACAAACTGTAGCCATAGAAGAAGAACCATTAGATTCTAAAACTTCAGACACCACACGAACTGTGTAAGGACACTCATCTGGCACCATACCTTTTAATGCACGCTGTGCTAAGTTTCCATGACCTACTTCTCTACGTGATGTACCACGAATTGGTCTTGCTTCTCCAGTTGAAAACGGAGGGAAGTTATAATGTAAATAAAAACGCTCTTCACCTTCAAAAGATGGCATATCTAACTGGTTTGCATCTCTGGAAGTTCCTAAAGTTACTGTTGCTAATGCCTGAGTTTCTCCACGTGTGAAGATTGAAGAACCATGAGTTGATGGCAAGTAATCTATCTCACACCAGATTGGTCTAATCTCATCAGTTTTTCTTCCGTCTAAACGTAATCCTTCGTTTAAGGTTAAATCGCGAATTGCAGCTTTTTCAGCTTTATAGTAATATTTTGAAACTAAATCGCCATAATCTTCTAATTCTTCTTCAGAAAATGTAGCTTTAATTTCTTCTTTTATTTCAGAGAAAGCATTACTTCTTTCATGTTTAGCAGATCCTGCTTTTGCAATGGCGTATACTTTATCGTAAGCCATATCATGAATTTTCTTCTCTAAATCTTCTTCTTCTCTTTCTCCTTCATATTCACGAACCTCTTTCTTTCCAAAGGCTTCTGCCAATCTTACTTGGGCTGCACATTGTACTTTAATTGCTTCATGAGCAAACTTAATAGCGTCTGCCATTTCTTCTTCAGAAATTTCATCCATTTCACCTTCTACCATCATTACAGAATCGGCAGAAGCACCAATCATCATATCTAAATCAGATTCTTCTAATTGTGCGCGTGTTGGGTTAATTACAAATTCACCGTTTACACGTCCAACTCTTGCTTCAGAAATCGGGCATTCAAATGGGAAATCTGATAATTGAATTGCTGCAGAAGCGGCTAATCCTGCCATTGCATCTGGCATAACGTCATCATCATGAGACATTAATTGAATCATTACCTGAGTTTCAGAATGATAATCTTTTGGAAATAATGGACGTAAAACTCTGTCCACTAAACGCATAGTTAATACTTCTCCATCACTTGGTCTTGCTTCTCTCTTAAAGAAACCTCCTGGATAACGACCAGCAGCAGCAAACTTCTCGCGATAATCTACTGTTAGTGGTAAAAAGTCCACTGGACTTTGTTTATAATTGGAAACAACTGTACATAATAACATACATTTTCCTGATTGTACAACAACAGAACCGTGTGCCTGCTTTGCTAATTTTCCGGTTTCGATAGAAATTTCTCTTCCATCACCTAGGTCTATGACCTCTCTAAAAACTTTTGGAATCATAAATAAGTTTTAATAATTGCACATTAGAGGTAGTAGCTCTATTGGCACTTTTGTTAAACATTGGTAGTTGTGTTGTGGTAGTAGTTGTGACCAATGAAAAACTGTAATTAGCTTCTTCAATTTTGGAGTTTATACTCTTCCAAATCGAGTTAATATATACCAAAAAACCACGCTGTTAGGCGTGGTCTTTGTATTTAGATTATTTTCTTAATCCTAATTCTTTTACTATTGCACGATATCTTAAAATATCTTTTTTAGTTAAGTAATCCAGTAAAGCACGACGCTTTCCTACTAACATTACTAACGAACGCTCAGTATTATAATCTTTACGATTGTTTTTTAAATGTTGCGTTAAATGCTCAATTCTGTGTGTAAATAATGCAATTTGGCCTTCAGCAGAACCTGTGTCTTTAGCATCTTTACCGTGCTTTTTAAAGAGTTTCTCTTTGTTTTCTTTAGTTAAATACATTCTAATATTATTGTAAATGATTGTTATGTACACGAAAGCTTTTCTTTCGAGCGGCAAATATACGCTTTTTTGTTTAATTGCAAAGTTTTATATAATAAAGACCTACAGGTTTTTAGAAAAGATTAAATGCTAAATATAATTAGATTTCCAATTATGCTCTTAATGGCTGGTTGGTTATTAAATCTATATATTGATTTACTTTGTTTTTAAGTTCTCTTCTGTGCATGACAAAGTCAAGGAAGCCATGTTCTAATAAAAACTCCGAGGTCTGAAAATCTTCTGGTAATTCTTGTCCTGTTGTGTCTCGAACTACACGTGGTCCGGCAAAACCAATTAAAGCACCAGGTTCTGCGATATTAATATCTCCCAACATTGCAAAAGAGGCTGTTGTTCCTCCCGTTGTTGGATCTGTACAAAGTGAAATATATGGAATGCCAGCATCTGCCAACTGTGCTAGTTTAGAAGATGTTTTTACCAGTTGCATTAAGGATAGTGCAGCCTCCATCATACGTGCTCCACCAGACTTAGATATAATCATGAAAGGTAACTTTTTCTTTAAAGCATAATCTGCAGCTCGCGCTATTTTCTCTCCCACAACACTTCCCATAGAACCTCCAATAAAAGAGAAATCCATACAGGCTATTACTAAATTCTTACCTTTAGATTTGCCAACTGCACAACGTACAGCATCTTTTAATTTTGTTTTCTCTTGTGCTGCTTTTAAACGGTCTGGATACTTTTTAGTGTCCTCAAATTTTAAAGGATCTTTAGATGTTAAATTGGCATCTAATTCTTTAAATTTATTATCATCGAATAAAATTTCGAAGTATTCTTTACTACCAATTCTTACATGGTAACCATCTTCTGGGCTAACGTAGAAGTTTTTTGCTAATTCTTCAGAATCTACAATTTTTCCAGTTGGTGATTTATACCACAAGCCTTTAGGGATATCTTTTTTTTGTTCGGTAGAGGTTTGTATACCTTTTTCTTTTCTTTTAAACCAAGCCATATCGTTCATGTTTTGGATCCTTTACTATTATAAAGGACAAGTTTAGATTTTCGATTTTAAATATTTTAAAATCTATTTAGTTAGTTTTGTTTTGCTTTTTGAAAGCGTACAAAATTACTCAATTTATTAATAAGACTCAAAATTAGTTGATGCTATATAATATTTCTAATCTAAATTAAAAAAGAAAGCCACAAATTATATAACTAAAATGGGGCTTTTATAAGGTGTAAGATGTTCTTTACAAGGTGTTAACGTTATTTAGGTCTTCGAAAGCCTTCTTTAAACGTTCTACAAATGTTATTTCTCCTTTGCGTAACCAAACTCTAGGATCGTAATATTTTTTGTTTGGGACTTCTGCACCATCAGGATTACCTATTTGTGTTTTTAAATATTCTGCTTTCTCTGTCATGTAATCGCGTATTCCAGAGGCGAATGCATATTGCATGTCTGTATCAATATTCATTTTTATTACACCGTAACCAATGGCTTCACGAATCTCTTCGACCGTAGATCCAGAACCACCATGAAAAACAAAATCGATATGATTATGCTCTACATTATATTTTTTAGAAATAAACTCCTGTGAATTTTTTAAAATTTTAGGAGTTAACTTTACGTTTCCTGGTTTGTAAACACCATGAACATTACCAAAAGCAGCAGCTATAGTGAACTGGTCGCTTACTTTGCTTAACTCTTCGTAAGCATAAGCTACCTCTTCTGGTTGCGTGTATAATTTAGATTCGTCTACGTCGCTATTGTCAACGCCATCTTCTTCACCACCAGTAATACCTAATTCTATCTCCAATGTCATACCCATTTTACTCATGCGTTCAAGGTATGTTTTACAAATTTCTATGTTTTCTTCAAGTGGTTCTTCACTTAAATCAATCATGTGCGAGCTGTATAAGGACTTTCCAGTTTCGGCAAAATGCTTTTCACTGGCATCAAGTAAACCATCAATCCAAGGCAATAACTTTTTAGCACAATGGTCTGTATGTAAGATTACTGGAACGCCGTAAGCTTCTGCCATTAAATGTACATGTTTAGCGCCTGCAATACTTCCTACAATGGCTGCCTTTTGGTTTTCGTTACTTAGTCCCTTACCTGCATTAAATGCACCACCTCCATTAGAAAATTGAATAATTACAGGAGCATTTAAAGCAGCCGCTGTTTCTAAAACACCATTTATAGAATTTGAGCCTATTACATTAACTGCTGGTAGGGCAAATCCTTTTTCTTTAGCTAGTTTAAATATTGCTTGAACTTCTTTTCCTGTTGCTACTCCTGGTTTTATTTGGTGTGACATTGTATGATTTTTTATGTTAAAAATAGAATTTCAAAAGTAATGAAATTTTAAATATGTTGCAGAAAAGAAACTATAAAACAACGAAAGCGTTGTAGTAAAATTTAGAAAATAACACTTAAAAAGGATAATTAATACCTATGTTATAAACGGCGTTTGCAAAGTTATAATCTTTAAACCAGCGATTACCTTCATCATAAGATGGGTCGTAGGTTTTAAACCCAATATCTCCTCTAAGTACAAAGAAATTAAAATCGTATCGTAAACCAAATCCAGAACCAATAGCAATATCTTTAATAGAGGCTAAGGAGTTAAAGGTTGCTGCTTCATCATTTACATCGTCGAGTACATTCCAGATGTTGCCAACATCGACAAAAAAAGCACCGTTTAAGGCTCCAAAAACATTAAAACGATTCTCGGCGCTTAAAGCTATTTTCATGTTTGCTTCGTTAAATTCGTTGGTAGTTTTAGAACTTCCAGGTCCTAAGCTGTAGGCAGACCATGCGCGATTGTCGTTAGCACCACCACCAAAAAAACTTTTAGAGAATGGTATGTTAGAGGCATTTCCATAAGGAATTGCAATACCAAAAAAAGTACGAATAGCAACTACATTTTTATTGCCTAAATCCCAATATTTTACATAATCAAATTCCGTTTTAACATATTGAGAAAAAGCGACGTTAAATATTTCGTATCGGTCGTTAGCGTTTTTTTCAAGCCCAAGAAGGTTTGAGGCAGAAGCAAATAAGTTTCCAGCAAGTTCTAAACGTAATCTAAATATAGAAAAGTCGTTATCGAATAAATTATCTCTTCTGTCTCTGGTGTAACTAAAATTTGAGGCAAGAATTAAATTATCTTCTGTTAGTCTTTCTTTTCTTTCACCAATATTGTTTACTATTTGCAAGTTGTCTGCAGATAGCGTATCGCCTAAATTTCCTGAAGCGGCATCAATAATAAATTGATTGGCACCATTTGGAATGCTGAGCGTTTCGCCAGTATTTATATACCCAGAATTAATAGCGATACTGTTGAGCGTATCGAAAGAGTTTTCGTAAACTCTAAAATAATTTGCAGTGTTTAAATTTTTAACAAACTGAATATTAAAAACATCTAACCTGTTTGTTACTTTATTGTTAGGTGTCCAACTATAATTAAAACTTCCAGTGAGTGTTTGCTTGTCTAACCCAACATTGGTTTGGCTGGTTGTTGCCAAACTAATTCGTGTAGAAGGAAACATGGAACTTGGAATGATTTTTTCGGTATTAAAAGGCGAAAATAATCGAGGAATTGTAAGTCTTAAATTAGCACCAATTTCATTAATGTCGAAAAACTGGTCGCGCTCATTCGCACCATCTTTTGAAGCGCCAATAGATGCAATTCCAGATAGCTCAAGTGTTTCTGCACCATTAAAAACATTTCGCATTAAAATACTTGGGTTTAAGGAGAAACCAATGGCTTGAATATTGCTTTGTGAAGCTTCAGCACTAAAACCAAGCCCAAAACGTTTTAACGGTGTTAAATAAATATTTGCAGTTAATGTGGTATCCGCATTTTCTATATAATCTATTTTGGGATATTTAAAGGTTTTTAAATTACTAATCCGGCGAGAAGTGAGTGGCTTGTCTTTGTCCTTAAATAGTGAGTTTGGTCTAATAAATATGCCATTAGTTAGTGTTTTGGGGTTATAGCGTAGTTTTTCCTTACTATAAATGTTAATGCCATTATACGTAGTAGAATCTGTAATAGGATTATCTCTATTTTCGAAAGCGCTATTGGTGTAAATATTTACATCTTTTATTTTATAAATCTTAAAAGGCTCGTAAATAGTTGTGTCTGCCTCACGAACAGCTCTATCACTTATCTGCAACTCTATATTAATTTTCTTTGTTTTACCAATACTATCCATTTCATAATAGATATTGTCTTGAGAGAAGTGATACACGCCAGAGTTTCTAAATGTTTCGGTTATGCGATCACGCTCTTCTATAATTGCATTTGTACGGTATTGGGTGTTACTTTTAATTAAAGATTTATTGATAGTACTTTGGTATAGTGAGTCTATAATAGGAGTTGCAATTTTGGTCGATAAAGAGTCTATAGTATATGGAGTACCTAAGTTAACATTGTAATTTATAGTAGCTCTTTGGTTGTCGTTCCTTATGGTTTGGTAATCGGCTTCAACATCCAGCCAGCCATTATTCCAATAGTAACTTTCTAATCTTTTTATTGTTTTATCAGATAGGGTGTCGTTAACTATAACAGGAGCCTCTCCAGTATTTTTAAGCCAGTTATTAAAACCAATTTTAGACTGTAAACGCCTGTTAAATTGTTTTTTAGATAGAAACCGAATTTGCCTTGCTGTTTTTTTAGGATTGTTTTCTATTTCTGCTCGTAAAATAGAATCTAAATTTGGTCTTGCCAGATTATAGATGTAAAGCTTAGTTTTAAAATTTATATAAGGAATACTACTGTTTGGTTTCTGGTAAATAAGATTGTTAACCACTTCGCTATCCTCTATCTTATCATTAACTAAAATTGTGGTTTTGGTTAATAAATGCTCATCTTCAGGCACGCGTTTAACAGAATTACACGAGGTTAACAAACCAAAAATTAAAATAATAAATAGTATTTTTGAACCTTGTATTTTCAAATAAGCAGATTTAAAAGGATTGATTTTTTATAATTTGAATTGCAACAGATTCAAAAATACATTTTTTAAATGCTATCAAAAAGCCAAATAAAATTAATAACGCGTCTCAAGCAAAAAAAATATAGAATTGCTGAAGGTTTTTTTATAGCCGAAGGTGAAAAAGTTATTCAGGAACTTTTAGCTTCATCTTTAAAATTACATCATTTGTTTACAACAACGTCTATTAATAATCATTTCGATAAACAAACGCTCATTACAGAGGCCGAACTTAAAAAAATTAGTTTTCTTACCACGCCTAACAAAGCTTTAGCCGTTTTTAAAATTCCAGATAATAGTCCAGTAAATTTAAAGGGCTTGGTTGTAGCATTAGATAGTGTGCGCGACCCTGGAAATTTAGGAACTATTATTAGGCTATGCGACTGGTTTGGTATTAAAGAATTGGTTTGCAATAAAGAAACGGTAGATTGCTATAATCCTAAAGTAGTACAGGCTACAATGGGCTCTATTACACGTGTGAATATTAATTATCTGGATTTAAATTCTTTTTTAGCTGAAGCTGAAACACCAATTTTTGGCGCTTTTATGGATGGTGAAAATGTTTACAACTGTCAATTACCTAAAGCAGGGATTCTTGTTATGGGAAACGAAGCTAATGGTATTTCGCAAGCTGTAGAAAAACAAGTAACAAAACGCATTGCTATTCCTCGCTTTGGCGATTTACAAGCCACTGAAAGTTTAAACGTTGCCACAGCAACGGCTATTTTATTGAGTGAATTTAGGAGAAAATAAGTTAAAAAGTGCCTTAAATTAAAAGTAAATAAAGATATTTATTCAACCGAGTAAACACATAAAATTGTAGCTACCGACTGAAAAAGAAGTATTACCTAAAGGTGAAATTAATAAAAATCCCACGTGTTTTCATAGAGTTTATGTTACCTGTCCATGGGCTGTTAGGGTCGAAATCTCTTACTAATTCATCATTTAATGCAAAAATACCACGAATAGAAGGTGTGAATTTAAACCAGTAAAGGTAAAAGTCTATTCCAAAACCAAGATCTAAAAATTGCGTGCTTTTGGTTGTTCTAAATTCGCCACCACTATTATCTTCAGGGTTTTTTTCGTTGCTCGACAAGTTTAACGATGTAGCGACACCAACAGTAATAAATGGTTTAAAATTGTTAACCCGTTTTGTAGAAAGCCTCATCAATAAAGGAATATAGATGTAGGTTGACTTAACTTCACGAATAAAATCTGAATTATTTAAGTCATCCGGAGGAATACCTTCAAAATAGTTTTCTGGGTAATATAAATTTCGGGCAGCAATTACCAAACCTGGTTCCAGCCTAAAATTAATATAGTCGTTAACGCGTACATCTCCAACCAAACCTACGTTAAAACCAAAGGTTTTTTCGTTGCGTATGTCTCCTTTATTATCGTTATAGTCAAATTTATAATCGAGATTATTAGTCCCGAAATAGTAACCCCAACTAAGGGTTTGTTTATCCATACTTTGGTTATTCTGGACTTTTTCTTTTGTAAATAATTGTGCAAAACACGCTGTGTTTACTGCTATTATGGTAATTAGGGCAAATAGGTGCTTCATTTTACTGTTTTGATGCTGTATAAATTGTTGCTACTCCAAAAGTTTGAGGCAAATCTTTTACATTTATAAACCCAATATTACGTAAAATATTGTTTAAAGCTTCACCATAAGGAAAAACAGAGGCGCTTTCGCTTAAATACTTATAAGCGGTTTTGTCTTTAGAAAACAATCTTCCAACGGTAGGAAGTATCACTTTAGAATGAAAATTATATCCTTGCTTGAATGGGAATTTTGTTGGTACCGACGTTTCAAGTATAACAAATATTCCACCTGGTTTAAGAACCCGTAAAATATCTTTTAAGCCATTTTCTAAGGTCTCGAAATTACGCACACCAAAAGCCACTGTAATGGCATCGAAAGTATTGTCTTTAAAAGGCATATTCTCACTATCGCCAATAATTAGCTCTATTTTATTGTCGAGATTTTTTGCTGCAACTTTAGTTTTTCCAACTTCAAGCATGCCACTACTTATATCTAAACCAATAATTTTTTCTGCACTAGTTTTTGCAAGATTAATCGCCAAATCGCCAGTTCCGGTAGCAATATCTAAAACAGATTTAGGATGGGTAGCTTTAACAATGTCTACCACTTTTTTTCTCCATTTAACATCAATTCCAAAAGAAATGACACGATTTAAACCATCGTACTCTTCAGAAATAGTATCAAACATTTTTGTAACCTGTTCTTTTTTGCCAAGATTGCTGTCTTTATACGGATTTACTTTCGTCAAAATCAAATTTTTTACAAAGATAATACAATGATTAGCCTTTAAAAAACATCAAAACAATTAATTAATTATCTTTGCAATCCCTTTCATATAAAATTAAGAATGAAAATAATTATTGCTGGAGCTGGTGAAGTAGGATTTCATTTAGCAAAATTATTGTCCTACGAATCGCAAGAAATTACGCTAATAGATACGGATAGAGAGAGTCTTTCGTATGCAGACAATCACTTAGACATTAAAGTTTTAAAAGGAGATGCCACCTCAATAGCTATGCTAAAAGAGGCAAAAGTAGAAGGTAGCGATTTGGTAATTGCAGTTACCGCTTCTGAAACCACAAACATTACCGTTTGTGTTTTAGCCAAACAATTGGGCTCTAAGCGTACCATTGCACGTATATCTAATACCGAATTTATCAAGCATAAAGACGAAGTGGGCTTTACTCGGTTTGGTATAGATGAGTTAATTTCTCCAGAAGCACTTGCGGCTTCTGAAATACAATTGTTATTAAGCCAATCTGCATTTAACGAAAGTTACGAATTTGAAGATGGTGCTTTAACTATGGTAAGTTTAAACTTATCGAGAACAGCATCTTTTGTTGGTAAAACTGTTAGAGAAGCGGCTCAATATTTTTCAGAAATTCACTTTGTTCCAATTGCTATACAACGATTTGGCACACAATACACCATAATTCCAAGAGGAGATACACAATTTAAAGAAGGCGATTCAGTAGTTTTTATTACAAGTGCTGGTGGAGGCGAAGAATTGTGCAAGATGACAGGGAAGACGAATACCGCAATAAAGAATGTTATGATTCTTGGTGGCAGCAAAATTGGCTATAAGACCTCGCGCGATTTGAGCGAAAAGAATTTTAACGTAAAACTTATTGAAAACAATAGAGATGCAGCATTTGATCTGGCAGATGAGCTTGAAAAAGTATTGGTAATTAATGGAGATGGAAGAAATGTCGAGCTTTTAGAAGAAGAAAATATTAGTGATATGGATGCTTTTATTTCGGTAACAGGAAATTCGGAAACCAATATCATGTCTTGCCTTGTTGCAAAATCTAAAGGTGTTAAAAAAACCATTGCATTAGTAGAGAATATGGACTATTTTGAGTTGTCGCAATCCATTGGGATAGACACTTTAATTAACAAAAAACTGCTTGCTGCCAATAACATTTTTAGATATATAAGAAAAGGTGATGTTGTTGCTATGACGAAGCTTAACAACATGAATGCCGAATTGCTCGAGTTTAAAGTAAAGCGGGTTTCAAAAATTTGCAACAAGCAAATTAAAGATGTCGAGTTTCCGCGTTCTGCAATAATTGGTGGAGTGATTAGAGATGGTGAAGGCTTGATTGCTTTGGGCGATTTTAAAATTGAAGAAGGCGATTATATTGTTGTCTGTTGCTTGCCAAGATCTATTAAAGAGGTCGAAAAATTATTTCTGTAATTTATTATGTCCAGAGGTATAAAACTTAATTATAAAATTATTTTCCATTTTTTTGGATTACTATTTCTTTTTAATGGTGGATTTGTATTGTTATCTGCTTTAGTAAGTTTTATATATAATGATGGTGTTACTTTAAACCTGTTTATTGCAGGAATAGTAACTGTGATTATTGGTGTAATAGGTATGCTTTACACCAGGAACCACAAAAAAGAAATGAACAAGCGCGAAGGTTATATAGTGGTTTCCTTTGGTTGGATTGTTATGGCCTTGTCTGGGACTATTCCGTATATTTTAACCGGATCTATACCTAATTTTACCGATGCTTTTTTCGAAACAATGTCTGGTTTTACAACCACAGGCGCTTCTATATTAAATGATATTGAAGTTATTCCTGAAGGTATATTATTCTGGAGAAGTTTAACGCATTGGATTGGTGGTATGGGAATTATTGTTCTTGCAGTAGCTATTTTACCACTTTTGGGTATTGGAGGCATGCAACTTTTTGCTGCAGAAGCACCAGGCCCTAATGCCGATAAATTACATCCAAGAATTACAGATACCGCTAAACGTTTATGGCTTATTTATTTTGGATATACAGCAGCCGAAACTATTTTACTTAAAGCAGCTGGCATGTCTTTTTTCGATGCCATAAACCATTCTATGTGTACGCTGTCAACAGGTGGGTTTTCTACAAAAAATGCAAGCATTGCTTATTGGAATGATGTGCCACTGGTACAATACATTATTATCTTATTTATGTTTTTGGCAGGAACAAATTTCGTGTTAAGTTACTTTGCTTTTAAAGGTAAAGTGTCTAAAGTTTTTCAAGACGAAGAGTTTAAATTCTATTTTAAGTTCGTTGCTATTTCCACTGTTATGGCTGCCGTGATTATTTATTTTAATGCAGATTTAAGTATATCTTCAATAGAACATCCGCAAGTTTTGGGTGCAGGCGAAAGTGCATTTAGGCACAGTTTGTTTCAAGTATTAGCCATTATCACCACTACGGGATTTGTAACAGCAGATTATACACTGTGGACGCCGTTTTTAACTATTTTCTTTTTTGGGCTAATGTTTCTTGGAGGCTCTGCTGGAAGTACTTCTGGAGGTATAAAAGTTGTGCGCCACCTCATTACTATAAAAAATGGTTTTTTAGAGTTTAAGCGTACGCTACATCCTAATGCTATATTGCCTGTTCGCTATAACAAGCGTTCGGTGCCTGGAAAAATTGTTTATAATATTCTTGGTTTTTTTATTCTTTACCTTTTATCATTTATCGCTGGAGCCTTAGGGTTCTCTATGATGCAAATTGATTTTGAATCTGCTATTGGTTTGGCAGCTTCAAGCTTAGGGAACGTGGGGCCTGCTTTAGGAGATTTTGGTCCGGTCAATAACTATGCAGCATTACCAGCCATAGGCAAATGGTGGTCTGCTTTTTTAATGCTTATAGGAAGGTTAGAACTGTTTACAGTACTTATTTTACTAACTCCTTTCTTTTGGAGAAACAGATAATCTTTAATTACTTTTCTTTCCAAGTATTTGTTTCTTAAAATAAACTGTAACATTTTTATTAAAACTGCTACATATATATAAAGCAGCTTTTCTTTTTTACTGAAGTAATTACACTTCAGTTAAATCCAATAGATATTTAGAATTTGCAAGTTCTTAATTACATATCTATTCATTTAATTTATTGTTTAATACCGAAATTATTCGGAATAATACTTAGAACTTATGGGTGGAGAAGGCGCAATGATGCATGCAAATCAATCTTTAAAAGCTAACAGAAAATTAGTTGGCAAACGCAAAGAGAAACGATTTAGTTTTGTGCATACAAGTACTGAAAAAACGGAATACGATTTACCACAATCGACACCAGAAACTTTAAAAATAATTAGACAAAATATGAAGCGTGAAAACAGAAGCAACCGCATAAAACGTTTTGTTATTTTAATACTTACAGTAACTATTCTACTAGCAATATTAACTTACTTTTTATAAACTATTTATATGCCACTTGGAGAATCTATGATAACCGTAATACGCAACAATAATTTGTTGCGTCGTGCTAAAAGCCATTTAGAGCACCAGTTCTTTGTAACAAAGAAGAAGGACACGTCTGGTTTTAATTTGCCAAAAGCCACGCCGGAATTATTAGAAAAAATTCGTTTAGAAATAAAGGTAGAGCAACAAAAACAAACAATTAAAACGTTAATGGCTTTTTTGGCTTTGCTACTCGTTTTAATATTGATAATTTTGTAAATATGGTGTCTATACCAAAGCAGCCTTGATCCTCCTAATGGCTTCTATAATCTGTTCTTGAGATGCAGCATAGCTAATTCTAATACAATCTGGATTACCAAAGGCGTCACCAGTAACAGTGGCAACAAGAGCTTCTTCTAATAAATATAAAGAAAAATCTGTAGCATTATTTATAGTTTTTCCACGTAAGGTTTTTCCAAAGAAAAAGGTAACGTCTGGAAAAACATAAAAAGCACCTTCGGGAGTATTGGTTTTAAAACCTTCAATATCTTCAAGTAAATTTAAAACCATATCGCGGCGCACTTTAAACTCGTCCACCATATAGTTTACCACACTTGGGTCTGCATTTAGAGCAGTAATAACAGCGCGTTGTGCAATGCAATTGGCACCACTGGTAATTTGTCCCTGCATTTTATTACAAGCACGAGCAATCCAATCTGGAGCGCCAATAAAACCTATTCGCCACCCTGTCATTGCAAAAGCTTTTGAGACACCGTTTACTGTAATGGTTCTGTCGAACATACCATCAATTCCAGCCATACTTGCATGCGGTTGTCCTGTGTAATTTATGTGCTCATAGATTTCATCTGAAACCACGTAAATATTAGGATGCTGTCTTAATACTTGAGCTAATGCTTCTAATTCTTCTTTACTATATAAAGAGCCACTTGGGTTGCAAGGAGAGCTAAACCAAAGCATTTTAGTCTTAGGCGTAATGGCAGCTTCAAGTTGCGATGCAGTCATTTTAAAGTCTGTATCTATAGTCGTTTTTACTTCTACAGGTACACCTTCTGCAACCTTTACAATATCGCTATAGCTTACCCAATACGGACAAGGCAAAATAACCTCGTCACCATCGTTTAAAAGCACTTGGGCAACATTATATAGCGATTGTTTTGCACCTGTTGATACTACAATTTGTGGTAAAGAATACTCTAAATTATTATCGCGTTTAAACTTAGTAATTACAGCTTCTTTTAATTCTACATAACCATCAACTGGTGTGTATGCGTTGTAATTATCGTTTATGGCTTCAATGGCAGCTTCTTTTATAAAATCTGGAGTATTAAAGTCTGGCTCACCCAAACTTAAACCTATAATATCTTTACCTTCTGCTCTAAGTTCTCTTGCTTTTGCTGCCATAGCTAAAGTGGCAGACGTAGACATATTTATAATACGTTCTGAAAGTTGTTGGCTCATTAAAATTGTTTAGTTAAGCTTGTAAAGCAGGTTTCATTCCCATTTCGCGTAAGTATCTAAAATGGGCTATAATTGCTTTACGTGTGGTTTTATATTCGTTATATGGTAAGTTAAATTCTTTTGCAGTTTCCTTAACAATTTTAGCTATTTTCCCATAGTGTACATGACTTATGTGTGGAAAAATATGATGCTCTACCTGGTGGTTTAAACCGCCAGTGTACCAATTAATAATTCTGCTTTTGGCTCCAAAATTCACGGTAGTTTTTAATTGGTGTATTGCCCAAGTGTTTTTCATTGTGCCATTTACTTCTGGTAATGGCATATCTGCATCTTCAATAACATGCGCTAACTGAAACACAACACTTAAAATTAATCCTGCAGTATAGTGCATAACAAAAAAACCAATTAATATTTTCCACCAGGCGATGTCTAACACAAGCATAGGTAATACAATCCATATAGCAACATATATAATTTTTGAAATAACTAATTTGCTCCAGTTAGTGACAGGATTCGGTAATTTGCCATAAGATAATTTACGCTTCATATATCGCTGCATCTGTTGCCAGTCTGTAGTAATAGCCCAGTTTATGGTTAATAAACCGTATAATAAAACAGAATAATAATGTTGAAACTTATGATGCTTTCTCCATTGGGTATGTTTAGAAAATCGTAAAATACGCCCTGCTTCTAAATCTTCGTCATGCCCATGAATATTAGTATACGTGTGGTGTAGCACATTATGCTGCACTTGCCAGTTGTATACGTTTCCAGCTAAAATGTAAATACTGCTTCCCATTAAACGGTTAACCCATTCTTTGTTAGAAAAAGAACCATGATTACCGTCATGCATAACATTCATTCCAACTCCAGCCATTCCAACTCCCATGACAATAGTTAGTAAAAGTTGTGCCCAACCAGGTATATTTAAAGTTAAGATTAAAAAATATGGTGCTAAAAACAACGTAAACATCACTATGGTTTTTACCCATATTTTCCAATTGCCAGTACGCTTAATGTTGTTGTCTTTAAAATAAGCATTTACACGCTTATTAAGTGTTCTAAAAAACTTTGCAGAATCAGTTCTTGAAAAAGATAAAGTTTGCTTTGTCATAGTATAATGTTTAGAATAGGATAACGCACTAAATGTGCCAATCTTATTATTTCGCAAAGATAAATAATAAATGTGAGCGAACTAATAGAGAAATTCATAAAAATATGGACAATTTATTTCTACTTTTGCAAAAAAAATTATGCTATGGATCTCATTTTAAAATACTTCCCTAATCTTGCACAAGATCAAATTGAAAAATTTACTAAGCTTGAAGCTTTGTATCAAGATTGGAACCTTAAAATTAATGTGGTATCAAGAAAAGACATAGACGAGTTGTATTTGCGTCACGTTTTACATTCATTAGCCATAGCAAAGATTATTAATTTTAAGGCAGGTACTAAAATTATGGATGTTGGTACAGGAGGTGGTTTTCCAGGCATTCCATTAGCTATTTTATTTCCAGAATGTTCATTTCATCTGGTAGACAGTATTGCAAAAAAGCTTAAAGTGGTTAACGAGGTAGTTGAGGGTTTGGGTCTGGAAAATGTAAAAACTACACATACAAGAGTAGAGGACATTAAAGAAACCTACCACTTTATTGTAAGTAGAGCAGTAGCAGCTATGCCAACTTTTGTACATTGGATTAAGGGCAAAGTAGCAAAAGAACAAAATAATGACCTTAAAAATGGAATTATATATTTAAAAGGTGGTGATTTATCTAATGAGCTTCAGGATTACAAAGCGATAACGATTTATAATATTTCAGACTTTTATTCTGAAGAATTTTACGACACCAAAAAAATTGTGCATTTACCAATTAAATTCAAGGGCTAAATACTATTTGTTTTAGGTTTCAATATTTAAAACGAATCAAAATTAAAAATTTCTTGTATAAACACTAATAATCACGTACTTTTGCAGGCCGAAAAACCAGTAGGTTTTTTGTGTAAAAAAATAATAAGATTCCCAATATCATGGGAACCAACAAACAACTATAATAATGAGCCCAGCAGGAAAATTAACCTTCGATGTTTTAGTAGAAATTCCAAAAGGAAGTAGAAACAAGTATGAATACGATTTCGATTTGAATAAAATTCGTTTCGATCGCATGTTGTTTTCTTCAATGATGTATCCTGGAGATTACGGGTTTATTCCGGAAACATTGGCATTAGATGGAGATCCGTTAGATGTTTTAGTTATGGGTACAGAGCCAACGTTTCCAATGTGTGTAGTAGAGGTGAAGCCAATTGGCGTGTTTCATATGGCAGACGAAAAAGGACCTGATGAGAAATTAATTTGTGTACCTGTTACAGATCCTATTTGGAACACTTACAACGACATTCAAGATTTAAATCCGCATAGAATAAAAGAAATTACGCACTTCTTTCAGGTATATAAAGACTTAGAAAAGAAAAAAGTAGATGTTGGTGGTTGGGGAGACGCAAAAGAAGCTTATGATATTTTAAACAAATGTGTCGCGCGTTACGAGAATAGCGAGCATAAGAAAAATGGCGATTTTAAAATTTAATTGCGCTTCTTTATAATATAAAAAGTCTTTCGAAAGTTATTTTGAAGGGCTTTTTAACTTTTAAAAAGTTTTTACTTAGTATATTTGTGGTGTGATATATCAACCTGTAATATTATTTATTAGTGGTGCCGAAATAGCCCTTATTCTACTGGTAGTAGTCATGGTTTTTGGTGCAGATAAAATTCCCGAGATTGCACGAGGTCTTGGTAAAGGCATGCGCACACTTAAAGATGCCACTAACGATATTAAAAGCGAAATAACCAAAAGTGCTGAACAAAATGGCTTGGATACCAGCATTACTAAGGATGTGCAGGAGGAACTAAAAAAAGTAAAAGACGATCTTGAGGATTTTACAGGTTCTATAAGTAGAAAAATGTAATTTTTATTTTTTTAGCTCTGTTTTCAGAATTTCATTTTTTAAAAGTTAAAAAAATGTGAAATATTTAATATATTTAGAGTCTAACCCTTTAAAAATATTTTATGAAAACTATTCCCTTTAAACTATTACTTGTAGTTTTAATCATTTTTTCATCATG
The DNA here is from genome assembly GCF_053604665.1 of Lacinutrix chionoecetis. Lineage (NCBI taxonomy): Bacteria > Pseudomonadati > Bacteroidota > Flavobacteriia > Flavobacteriales > Flavobacteriaceae > Lacinutrix > Lacinutrix chionoecetis. Next base: position 13,702 of record NZ_JBSHNQ010000046.1, on the reverse strand, counting down.
TTCAAAAGATGTCACCAACGACTTTCAAGAAGAAGAACAACAACAATTCATCGACCAATCTAAACCGTTAACAATCGAAGAAATAAATGCCGAAATTGAGTCACAACTCAATAAAGGTCAAGAATTTAGTTGGGAAAATGAAACCGATCATTTTCTTTGGAGTGCAGTAGTCCACGGTAATAATATTTTAACAGTAGGCTATGGTAGTAAAGATGAGAATTTTAGCGAAAATCGATCTCAAAAATTAATAGCTACAAAAGACAATATTATTAACACTATTGAAAGTTTAGAAGGTTATAAAAAAAACAGAGAAACTGTTGTAGAACACGAGATTATTAACGTTTTCGATGTAAAAATAGAAAACCTAAAGACCATTAAGGAGTTAAGGCAGATGGAAGGGATTAGGTATTTAGAACCAAATGGTTACAACCACTATGGAGCAGATAATGCCCTGAAATCCAGTTCTGGATGTAGTAAAAATGGGGAGTCTATAAACAGCTCACATTACACGACCATAGCTCCAAATAATGCACAAGTATCTTGGCATTTTAGCGAACATAATATTCCGCAAGCATGGAATTATAGTACAGGTTCTGGAATAACTATTGGCTTAATAGACACTGGTGTATCGCAGTCTCAATCTTTGTTAAATGGCAATGGCTTTAAAGATGGTTATTCGTCTAACTCAAGATTTGTTCAAAAGTATGGTACGTTTATAGACTCGAACTGGTGGTGGTCTAATAATTACGATGGGCCTCACGACAAATGTGGTCATGGTACTGCAATGGCATCGACTATGGCAGCACCACGAAACGACAATGGTATGCCTGTTGGTGTAGCATACAATGCTAATTTAGTAGCTTACAGAGCAACAGAAGATGTGTTACTAAACGATTATCACGAACGTAAAGGCGTATCTAAAGCACTTACAGAATTAGCCAACAGAAGTGATGTAAAAATTATTTCTATGTCTATTGGCTACGTTTGGTCTATTGGCAATGTTAAAGATGCTGTAAAATATGCGTATAGTAAAGGAAAATTAATATTTGCAGCTGGCGGAACGTCTACAAGTTTTACCAACGGTTATGGTGTAATATTTCCAGCAAGTATGAGTGAAACTGTTGCAGTTACAGGAGTTGACGATGGACCAAATTATGAACGTTGTGAAGTGTGCCATAGTGGTAGTAAAATAGATTTTACCATTATTATGGAAGGCGATAACAATACAAGCAAAGCACCACCAGTGTTAGGTTTTTATAATAACCAGAGACGTTATACAGGAGGATCATCTGTTGCAACAGCAACAACGGCAGGTATTGCTGCATTAGTATGGGCAAGACATCCAAGTTGGAGTAGAACGCAAGTATTAAATAAGCTTAAACAATCTGCAGAATTTTATCCTAACAAGAGTTCAAATTTTGGTTACGGTAACATTGATGCTTTGCAGGCCGTGCAGTAGAATATAACAACCTTTTAAAAAAATGAAAAAACCTCTCGATTTTTGAGAGGTTTTTGTTTTTTAATCGAGCGTCCAAATTAACGCCTTTTCTTTAGTGGCACGAAAAATAGTATGATGTTTCTCGTTTGGCTCGTTCGAATACTTCCAGGTTAAATTTTCTGGTGCTACACTCTCAAAGGTTTTTGCAAGACTCTTAGTATGTATGGCTATGTCTTCTGTATTGGATCCAGCAAACCATAACTTTATTTCTTTATCTGTAAAATTTTGCAAAAGATTAGGTGCCTCTTTTTCTAAGTAATGATCATTCCACCAAAGCGATGGATCCATGGCTATATAAAAATCGAAAGTTTCGGGCTCGGTAAAAAAAGTTTCCATTACAAAAAGGCCAGCTAAAGACTCGCCTATAATTCCTTTTTTGTCTGTGGTTCTATATTTATTATTTATTTCTGGTATTAATTCATTAGTTATGAAGGCTCTAAAATTTTTAGCACCATCAGTAATAGGACAATATTCGGCATCTGCTTGCACATTAGAAAAGCCGGTTAAATCTCTTCCTCTTTCGGTATTTTCTATCCCAACCAATAACATTGGAGGAATATGTTTATCTGCAATTAATTTTGCAAGTGTATTTGCTATGTGCGGAAAATCTTCTTTTATCCCACCATCAGGCATATATAAAACGGGTAATAAGATGTTTGTGTTTTCATATTGTGGAGGCATCCACACATTAATAACTCTATCTTCTTTAACATTTGTTGAGGTTATGGTAAAATTATCGTGAGTTGGTATAGGATCGTTAGAGTGTAGTTGTTTTGCACAACTACAAAAAATAGCAAACAGTAGGAAAATGTAGAATACTTTATGCATGTAAAATTGAATATTTATAGTATAAAATTATTTATAAGAGTTAAACTATTGAACTTAAATCTTTCTGCTTATGGTTAATCCATCCCGAATAGGCAAGACAACAGTTTCCACCCTTTTGTCTTCTTTTAAAAGGCTGTTATATGCTAATACGGCTTTAGTCATTTTATCTTTAGGGTCGAGTGCCTCAATAACCTTTCCGCTCCATAAAACGTTGTCCGATAAGATAATACCTCCTGTTTTTAAAGTGTCGATAATTAAATTGAAATAGTTAATATAATTATCTTTATCTGCATCAATAAAAACCAGATCGTACGTTTTATTAAGCTTAGGAATTATTTCTAAAGCATTCCCTAAATGCTGAAAAATCTGGTTTCCGTAATCAGACATATCGAAAAATTTTCTCTGAAAATCATACAGCTCTTCATTAACATCTATGGTGTCAATTGTTCCTTCCGGTTTTAGACCTTCAGCCAAACATAAAGTTGAGTAACCCGTAAATGTACCAATTTCTAAAATGTGTAAAGGGTTTATTAGTTTAGAAACCATACTTAGTACTCGACCTTGATATGGACCGCTCGACATACGCGGTTGTAGTATTTTTTGAAACGTTTCTCGTGTAAGCTGCTTAAGTAATTCTGGTTCGTCTTCAGAATGTGCAACCACATAATCGTCGAGTTTTTCTGGTATAAAGTGCATGATTTTAATTAAGTTGAATAGCCTTAGATTCTTTATTTACTATTTACCCTAAAATTCTATTTACCAATTTCTGTTTTGCAGTTTCATCGTCTCCGCACAGCCATCTTATAACATTATCTTCCCAAATAGCATCGCGTTCTGGCTCTGTAATTATGTTACGGTCTATCGCCAAATCTAAAATTTTTCCAGGATAAGACGATTGTTTTTCGCTTTCCATTTCACCAAGAGGATAAGGATCGTCAAGTCCCATAAGTACCTGCTTAGAACCTTGATTTCTAATTAGTAATTCTAAGCCTCCCGTATCATGAACTAAAGTATCGAAAAATATGTTTTTATGTCCTACGGCTTTTCTTGGGTGGCTTTTACCTTCAAAAAGGTCTGGTCTGCCATCGAAACCTTGAATACGTCTACCTAAATTAATCTGCGCTAACTGTCCGCCATGGGCAAAACAGGTTCGCATATTAGGGTATTTATCTGCGTAGCCATTAAGTGTTAAAAAATGATAGGCATCTGCACATTGAGCCAGCATCCAGATTAAGTGAAAACGCCATGAGGTGTTTTCTAATTTAATAAATTTCTCACCATCGTAAGGGTGTATTTCTACAGCAAGATTGTATTTGTTTGCCAGCTCAAAAATAGGTTCGTTTTCCTCATCAAAAATACAACGCCAAGTACCAATAGTATCCATATAATGTGTTGGTAAACACAATAATTGCATACCTAATTCTTCTACACAACGCTCAATTTCCCAACAGGCACCACGTACAAAACCAGGATGTACCACAAAACCACATGTAAATTTAGTTGGGTTCTCCTTTTGTACTTTAGCATTAAAATCGTTTTGAAACCGCAAAGCCTGTTTCATTTCTTCAACACGTAACCCATTGCCATATAATTGCGATAAGTTTAAAACAACCGCATGATCTATTTTAAAACGTTCCATCCACTCCAGCTTTTCGTCTAAGAAAAAACTGGAATCTGTCACTGGACGGCTCCAATCTTTTTGAAGCATAAATTTTCGGTCTTTATCTACCCAAAAAATACCTTTATCCTGCATAAACTGTGGGATTTCCTCTGGATAAGGTAATAAATGTGAGTGGCCGTTTATTCTTAGTTTGCGTTTATTCATGGTTGTTGTCATTCTTAAAAAGGTAGAAACTTATTAATGGTCCGTTTAATTAAACAGATTGCCACGCCAAAAAAGGCTCGCAATGACGGTTAATTTTTAATCAATTTGTACTTTTTGTGGTGGCTCCATAGTTTCTCCACAGTTAGGGCAGCTTCGTTTCTCTTTATCACCATAATAGTTGTCAAATATTTTAGGCATATCCGTTTCAATATTTTCAACGGTAAAATCCTCTTCGTATAACTTAGTTGTGCAATTTTCGCAAAACCAAAGTAAGGCATCCTGCACGCCTTTTTCTCTTGGATACTCAATAACTAAACCTACAGTATTAGCTCCTCGTTGTGGAGAATGTGGTACTTTAGGTGGTAATAAAAAAATCTCGCCTTCTTTTATATTTATATTTTTTGGTGTACCATTCTCAATAACCTTTAAGACAATATCACCCTCTATTTGATAGAAAAACTCAGGTGTTTCATTATAATGATAATCCTTTCTGGCATTTGGCCCACCAACCACCATAACAATAAAATCACCATCTTTCCATACCACCTTATTCCCGACTGGAGGTTTTAATAGATGACGGTTTTCTTCAATCCATGCTTTAAAATTTACAGGAGGATATAATTTACTCATAATGTTTCTATTTTGGGCGTTACCCTAAAGGGTCAGGCTTTCAAGGCTCGCTCTCTGCGAGGAGCTCAAACAAACCTTTCAATCCTTAACGCGAATTACTCTACTAATATACAAAGACCTCACAGGTTTTTAAAACCTGTGAGGTCTAAAATTACAAACTATTTTAAAGCGACTTAGTTCTACCACCATCAACAGGTAAATTAATACCATTAATGTAGGCAGCACGGTCACTTGCCAAAAACGTAATAGCATCTGCTAATTCTTCGGGTTTTGCAAAACGATTTGCAGGTACAGCGCTTTTCATGGCAGTGGCAGCTTCTTCTTCGGTTTTACCTGTTTTATCTGATTTGTTTTTAATAATTTCTGCTAATCTATCGGTTCCTGTAGCGCCAGGTAGTACATTGTTAACTGTAATACCAAATTGTCCAAGTTCATTAGCTAATGTTTTACTCCAATTTGCAACAGCACCACGAATGGTGTTACTAACACCTAAACCATCTAAAGGCTGTTTTACCGATGTTGATATAACATTAATAATGCGGCCATATTTTTCATCTTTCATAAACGGAACAACCGCTTGTGCTAACACATGATTACATTTTAAATGTTGAGTAAAAGCATTTTCAAACTCATCAACTTCAGCCGAAAAAACCGGTCCGCCTTTTGGTCCACCAGTGTTATTTACCAGAATATGGAAGCCGTGATTTTCTTTAATAAAAGTTTCCACTTTTTCTTTTAAGGCCATCGGGTTTGAAAAATCTGCAACTATATAATCGTGATTTCTATGTTGAGGTAATTGTGCCAAGGTCGCTTTTAATTTGTCTTCGTTTCTTGCAATTAGCGTTACAATGGTGCCTTCTTCGGCTAAAGCTATTGCAGTTGCTTTTCCTATTCCTGCTGTGCTTCCGCAAACTAATGCGTATTTGTTGTTTAAGTTTAAGTTCATTGTTTTAATATTTTTTGTCTGGTCGAGCGCAGTCGAGGCCTTAATTATTTTCTGGGTTATAATCAGAATGTGTTGCATTTCTGCATTCAGAGAGTATTTGTAACATGTCAAACTTTCCATTTGCTAATGCAAATTTCTTTTTAGCACTCTATTTTTTAATTTTCTTTTCAAAATATATAGCTTGATTAATGTCGTTAAATTGTTGATGAAATATTAATTTTAATGGTCTTCTTTTATAAGTAGAGCAACTTTTATTTAACCCAATCTGATGTTCCTCAAAACGTCTTGAAATATTATTAGTAACACCAGTGTAAGTTAAGTTATCTGAGCATTGCAATATGTAAACAAAATAAGATTTCATAATATACCTCTCGACTGCGCTCGAGGAGACATTTCATTGTTTTTTAGTATTTTATACAAACATTCTTTGCTTCTGTAAAAAAGCGTAAGGCTTCAAAACCACCTTCACGACCAACACCACTGGCTTTAACGCCACCAAAAGGTGTGCGTAAATCGCGCAACATCCAAGTGTTTACCCAAACAATTCCTGATTGTAATTGGTGGCTCATTTTCATGGTGCGTTTTAAATCGTTGGTCCACAATGTAGCCGATAAACCATATTTTACTTTGTTTGCCATTTCTAATACTTCATCTTCCGTTTTAAATGGCATAATGGTTACAACCGGACCAAAAATTTCTTCTTGATTAACACGGCATTCGTCACTTTGTACTTCAATTACTGTTGGTTGTAAATAATAGCCATTATCATATCCTTTAACAGTCACTTGGTTACCACCACAAAGGATTTCTCCATTTTCATTTTTGGCAATTTCTATATAGTCTTTTACTTTTTCAAGATGTGGTTTTGAAACCAAAGCACCAATATTTGTTGAAGCTTCAGATGGATGACCAACGTTTAAAGCTTTTACTTTTTCAACAAAATCGGTTTTAAATTTTTCATAGATACTTTCTTCTATAAAAATGCGACTTCCACATAAACATATCTGACCTTGGTTTGCGAATGATGAACGTACCGTAGTATCTAACATGTTCTCATAATCGCAATCTGCAAAAATAATGTTTGGGTTTTTTCCGCCTAATTCTAAAGATAGTTTTTTAAACATAGGCGCTGCTACTTTTGCGATGTGTGCACCTGTTTCCGTGCCACCAGTAAAGGAAATGGCCTTAATATCTATATGCTCAATTATGGCTTGTCCTGTGGTTGTACCTAAACCGTGCACGATATTTAAAACACCTTTTGGCAGACCAGCTTCATTACAAATTTCGCCTAATAAATAAGCCGTCATTGGTGTTACTTCACTCGGTTTTGCAACCACGCAGTTTCCTGCAGCTATGGCTGGAGCAATTTTCCATGTAAATAAATACAGAGGTAGATTCCATGGCGAAATACAGCCGACAACACCAATGGGCTGGCGCAACGTGTAATTTATGGCTTGTTGCCCAACACTTTCATGGCTTTCGCTCGCAAATTGTGTAATGGCATTACCAAAGAATCTAAAATTACTCGCAGCTCTTGGAATATCTATTGCCTTTGCTAAGCTTACAGGTTTGCCGTTGTCTTTGCTTTCGGCTTCTGCGAAGCGTTGCAAATTTGCTTCTAATAATTCTGAAATTTTAATTAATATACGGCTACGTTCTTCTAAGCTGGTTTGCGACCATTGCTTAAAGGCAGATTTTGCACTTTTATAAGCTTGCTCTACATCTTCTTTTGAAGAGTTTGGAATTTGTCCGTAAACTTCGCCATTAGATGGATTATAGTTGTCAATCCACTTGTTGTTAACTGGATTTTTAAATTCGCCGTTTATGTAGTTTTTTATGTTTTCCATCTTGTTATTCCTGCGAAAGCAGGAATCTACTTTTAGTTCAATTTAAATTAGATTCCTGCCTACGCAGGAATGACAGTTACGATTTCTTATAAGCCATCACTTTAATCTCAACTACTAAATCTGGATGCGGTAATTGGTGCACAGCGACTGTTGTTCTTGTTGGTCCGTTTTCTTTTTCAAAAAATTCGGCATACGCTTTATTGTAATCTGCGAAGTCATTCATATTTACTAAAAATGATGTGACATCAACAACATCTTTTAGGCTTGCACCGACGCTTTCTAAAGTTGTATTTATATTTTTTAAAACTTCTTGCGTTTGTGTGTAGGCATTTAAGCGCTTGGTTCCCATATTATCGATAATATCAACTCCAGCAATGGTGTTGTCTGGTTTTCGTGAGCTTGTTCCTGACACGAAAATAAAATCGCCTACTTGCTTTACGTGTGGATATGCACCTCGTGGTGTTACGCCTGTTCCTTTTGAAACGTTAATGTCTTTATTATTATTCATAATATTTTTACTTTTTATATGTTCATTTTTTTTTTTGATAAAAAAACGAACCAAAAAAATCATTACCAAGCCAAGGAATTTTTCAGTTTTGCAAACTGAAAACCGATTTGAAAACTCCGCGTCGCACTCTCGTGCTCCTGTCCTTCGGAGCTTTTCTTCATCTATTCTTCGCCTTGGTGTTCAATTCTGCGAATTGATTTTGAGACTTGACCTTTTATTTTGTTTGGTTTTAATTCCAATGTATTTTAACTTTTCTTAATTCTTAATTCTTAATTCTTAATTCTTAATTCTTAATTCTTAATTCAAAATTATTTTAATCCCGCAATTGCATCGTCTTCTAAAATGGCCTCGGTTTGTGTTTTTACTTGTTTTAAAATGTCTTTTAAATCGTCTGTTGGTTTAATTTCCTTATCTGCTAACAAATTTAAAATGACTTTGTCTTGGGCTCTTCCACGTAGCATAGCTTCTCTATAGCCAATATGCTCGTTGAAAGTTACTAAACTATATTTAGATGAATATTCATCTGGAAATGCTTTTTCTAATGCCATTTCAATTTTTCGTTTTTCCTGAAATATGGCTTGTCCGACGTGGTCTTTCATTTCATGAAAGTTATCTATTGCCAAATCGGCAATGGCATCGGTATCTTTTTTTCTATTTTTTTCATAGGTTTCAAAAATTGCTTCCCAACTCCCTAAATTTTTATCTAAAACCTTATCGAATTCCACGACATCTTCAAAAGAGGCATTCATGCCTTGTCCGTAAAATGGTACTATTGCGTGAGCCGAATCTCCCATAAGTAGCGTATTACCTTTATAATGCCATGGAGAGCATTTTACGGTGCCTAAAGGTGCTGTTGGATTCTCGAAAAAATCATCGAGTAAATTTGGCATTAATTCTAAAGCATCGGGAAATTCTTTTTCAAAGAATGCCGTTACCATTTCTGGTGTGGTTAAATTATTAAAATTATACTCGCCTTCGGCATAACTTAAAAACAATGTTACTGTGAAACTGCCATCTAAATTTGGTAAAGCGATAATCATAAAATCACCACGAGGCCAAATATGCAATGCGTTTTTATAGGTTTTGTAATCTCCTGTTGCTGTTGGCAATATGCTTAGTTCCTTATAACCGTGTGTTAGGTAGTTTTGCGAAAAACTGAACAAAAATTTCTTCTCTAAATAATAGCTTTTTCGCAATGCAGATCCTGCGCCATCTGTTGCAATAATGCAGTCCGCATCTTCTATAAATTCATCTTTCGTTTTGTAATCTATAAACGTGGCCGTTGTATTTTCGAAATCAACCGACTTACATTTTTTATTAAAATGGATGGTTACGTTGTTGTGTTTTTCAGCTTCGGTTAATAGTAGTGCATTTAATTCGCCTCGTGAAATGGAGTTAATGTATTCGTGTTCGCGACCACTGTAGTTAGATAGAAACGTATTACCGTCTTTGTCATGAATCATACGACCATTCATTGGGATGCATAGTGCTTTAACTTTATCTTCAATGCCACATAATTTCATAGCTTTATTGCCACGATCTGAAAATGCTAAATTTATAGAACGACCTGCAGAAATATCTGTGCTTCTTAGGTCTGGTCGCATTTCGTAAACAGTAACATTGTAGCCGCGTTGGCCTAAACGGAGTGCTAAAAGTGAGCCGCAGAGTCCTGCACCTATGATTAATATGTTTTGTTGTTTCATTTTGTTATTTCTACAATTGCAGTAGTGTACTTTTGTTTTAGTTTTTTAAAAAGTGCTTCGCCTTTTAAGTCAAACCTTCCGATTTTTCTTCGAAAAACCACCTTCCTTCGGCTGAAGGAAGGAACTGTGATGTATGTTTATTTATGTTTTTTTTTCGATTTCAATTTCAGTTTTTTAGCTTTCTTAATTCTTAATTCTTAATTCTTAATTCTTAATTCTTAATTCTTAATTCTTAATTCTTAATTCTTTAATTCAAAATAGCTTTTAATCTTTTCACCATATTATACACATCTTGAAAGGAATTGTACAATGGTACTGGTGCGCAACGGATAACGTCTGGTTCACGCCAATCGCTTATTACGCCGCTTTCGGTTAATTTATTATGTAAAGCTCTGTTTGCATTTTTTACCTGAATAGAAAGCTGGCAACCGCGTTCGTCTGGATTGCTTGGTGTTATAATTTTTATGTCTGAATTGTTAAGTTCATTAATTAAAAACTCGAAATAACCAGTTAATTTTTTAGACTTTTTAATCAGTTTTTCCATACCAACTTCAGCAAAAATATCGGCTGATGCTTTAATGGCAGCCATAGATAATATGGGAGGATTGGATAATTGCCAACCTTCGGCTCCAGGTAATTGGTCAAACTCACCACGCATATTAAAACGTGTTTCTTTATTGTGGCTCCACCAACCTGTAAACCGGTTTAAGTTCTTGTTGTGTGCATGACGCTCGTGAACAAAACAACCTGATAAACTTCCTGGTCCAGCATTCATATATTTATAGGTACACCAAACGGCGAAATCTGCTCCAGAGTTGTGCAAATCTAAATTTACATTTCCTGCACCATGTGCACAATCGAAACCAACCATGCAGCCATTTTTATGTCCAAGTTCTGTAATGCGTTTTAAATTAAAAAACTGACCAGTGTAATAATTAACACCACCAATCATAATCAATGCGATCTCATCGCCATGTTTATCCATGATAGCTTCTAAATCGTCGTAATTAGCTAATTCTTCACCTTTGGGTGCTTTCCACAAAATTAAACCTTCTTTATCGTCGTAACCATGATGTCGTAATTGCGACTCTACTGCATACTTATCACTTGGAAAAGCATCAGCTTCAATTAAAATTTTATAGCGTTTTTTTGTTGGCTTATAAAAGCTTACCATCATAAAATGAAGGTTGGCTGTTAGTGTATTCATTACAACCACTTCAATGGGTTTAGCGCCAACCACATTTGCCATGCTTTCGGTTAAAAACTCATGATATGGTAACCATGGATTTTTACCTTCGGTATGTCCTTCAACACCTAAATTAGCCCAATCCTCAAGTTCTTGGTTTATATAATTTTTAGTTGTTTTTGGTTGTAAACCAAGAGAATTTCCGCAGAGGTAAATTAAATCATTTCCGTTTTTATCTTTAGGGATATGAAATTGATTTCGGTATTGTGCTAATGCATCTTCTTTGTCTAATTGCTTTGCAAAGTCGAGGCCTAATTTATAGTTTGACACGTTTTTGTTTTTATAAATTATTGTGTAATTACTTTAATGTCTGTAAAATTAAGATTCCAGTTATCGTTTGGTCTTTTATGATCTTGAGCGATTTTAATACCATTAAAATCCTGGTAGTTTTCAAAAGTATTTATCATAGATGGCTCTGTCGCATTGGCTTCTCTAAAAGCCCATTCTTTAATAAGATAATTATCATCATAATAAATATCGTAAGCGTCACCAGGTGTGTAGCCACCTTTTGCTGGATAGGTTATAGTTATTTTGTTAAGCTGATTTTTACTAATTGGAGCTTCGGTTTTAGTTGGCTCACTAACCGTAGCACTGGTGTCCCAGATAAGTTGAAACGGTACTAACGCCCAATATTTATCGTTAATAAAGGCACGGTCTGCCTTGAGGCTTTCTTGTTCAATTTTAAAAGTGTTATAGGTAATGGTATCGTTCTTGGTATGCATGGTTACCTCATTTACTTTAGGTTTCCAAATCCATGAGCGTTCAAAATGCGTGGTGTCTTTATCGACATTAAAGGTAAAATGGAATTCTGAAACATTATCCCAATTTTTAAAGCCGTGCGCATTGGCTATTTTTTCGGATAGCGTATATTCTTTTTGAGGTATTTCTTCTTTACAAGATGAAAAAATTAGCAAGCATATTATGAGTAGTCGATACATGTTTTGTGGTTTTCTTTCAAAGCTAAGAAATAATAATTAGTTTTGGTAAAATACCAACCAGAGATGAGCGATAATACAAAATATTTTAAAGCAAATAAGGCAACGTGGAATGAAAAAGTAAAGGTGCATGCCGAAAGTGATATGTATGATCTGGAAGCTTTTAAAAATGGAGCATCGTCTTTAATGCCATACGAATTAAAAGCTTTGGGTGACGTAAAAGGAAAATCTCTGTTGCACTTACAATGCCATTTCGGGCAAGATACTTTAAGTTGGAGTAGGTTAGGTGCTGCCTGCGTTGGTGTGGATTTGAGTGATGAAGGCATAAAACTCGCTCAGCATTTAAACAGCGAATTAAGTTTAGACGCAAAGTTTGTGTGCTGTAATGTGCTGGATACGGCAGAAATTGTTGCAGATACTTTTGATATTGTATTTACAAGTTATGGTGTTATAGGTTGGTTGCCAGATTTAAAACCTTGGGGAAAAATGATTGCCGAAAAACTTAAAATAGGCGGTACATTTTATATGGTAGAATTCCACCCAATAGTTTGGATGTTCGATTATTTAGAAGGGAAACCGGTTATGAAATATGGTTACATGCAAGACGACGTTATTTACGAAGAATATGAAGGAACGTATGCCAACCAAGATTCTAAAATGATTAGTAAAGAATATGGTTGGAATCACGGATTGAGTGAAGTTATAAATGCTTTAACTGAAGCAGGGTTACAAATTGAATATTTAAATGAATACAATGAAAGCCCTTATAACGTATTACCCGATTTGATTGAAATCAAATCGGGTAATTTTATAACCAAAGATAAATTATATCCTCTTATATTTGATATTAAAGCGACTAAGGTTTAATGCGTATTTTTCTTTAAAACCTCAGGCATTTTAGCTTGAAAGCGTTTTAATCTTGGGACAGATACATTTCTAATATAACTGTTGTTAGGGTTTAGCCTTTCGTAGTTTTGATGATAATCTTCGGCTATCCAAAATTTTTGAAAAGGATATACTTCTGCAGCTATCGTTTTATCAAGTTCTTTAGCTAAAGCCTCTTTTTTAGTTTCAATAATTTTCTTTTGCTCATCGTTTTGATAAAATATAATCGAACGGTATTGAGAGCCTCTATCTGGTCCTTGACCGTTAACCTGTGTTGGGTTTTGTGATGCAAAATAAACATCTACCAAAGTTTCGAAACTTACTACATCTGGATTGTAAATAATTTCTACTGCTTCAGCGTGTCCTGTTCTGCCTGTATTGCTAGATTCGTAGGTTGGGTTTTTGGTATGTCCGCCAGCATAACCGCTTATAGATTCTTCAACACCTTTAACACTTTCGTAAATGGCTTCAACACACCAAAAACAACCACTTGCAAAATAAGCTTTTGCCATACCGTTTTCTATTGGCACTTCAACAGGTGTAGCCGTTTTCACAGCGTCTTGAGCTGTAGTTTCATTGGTGTTTTGTGCGGTATTTTTGCAGCTAAAACATAAACTTATTGCGAGTAGTACTATTATTTTTTTCATAATCTGTCTTTTTTATTCAGTCGTAAACACTTACGTAATTTTACATAGTAGAGTTTAAATTTATGTCTAGTCCTAAATAACCGATACAGATTATTAAAGGATTAAATTTATTAATTAAAGCTGAACAATCATATGATTGTTCAGCTTTTTTGATTTGTATTGTTTTCTTTTCAATTTGTTTTGTGCGTGCATTTGTATTGGTGT
>NZ_JBSHNQ010000045.1:0-2901 GCF_053604665.1 Lacinutrix chionoecetis | reverse complement strand
GTGGCGTAAATAACCATGTTTGGATACTTGTTCATTACCTGTACCAGATTGTCCAGCTCAAAGGCTGCTGGTGCGGTTATGTTAGATTTATCGAAATCGAAATAAATAGGCTTAAGTACTACTCGTTCCTGCTCAATAATTTTCTCGATTGGGTCTAAAGCAATGTCTACCATTACTTCTTCTTCGTTACTTCCTGCGATTGCAAGTTTGTTACTCTCGTAACCGTCCATAGTAACCTGTAACTCGGTATCTGTTTCGCATTCTATAATATATTCTACTCTACCTTCCACATCTGTGGTTTTAGTAGATAATACATTACCCTGGCTGTCTACCAAAGAGGCTGTTGCTCCTGCTATGGTTGTTTTGGTTTTGTTATCTTTTACTGTGGCTACGATTAGCACATCACAAAGTGGTTGTATTTTTTTAATTTGATAAATATCATCATCGCCTTTGCCTCCATCTCTGTTTGAAGAGACAAAACCTTCGCCTGTGTCTTCGTTTATAGAGAATGCAAAATCATCGCCATTAGAGTTTATAGGTATTCCCACATTTCTAATAGGTGCTAATTTACCATCAACTTCTTTGGTGTAAAATACATCCATACCTCCAAGCCCTAAATGCCCTATTGAAGAAAAGTAAAGGGTATTGTTACTGCTAATGTATGGGAACATTTCTTGGCCTTCGGTATTTACTTTTTGTCCCATATTTACTGGTGTGCCTACCTGCCCACCATTGCCTATACTGGCTTTGTAGATATCGAATTTTCCAAAACCTCCTGGCATATCGCTGGCAAAATAGATGGTTTTGCCATCTGCACTAACGCTTGGGTTTTTTATAGAGTAGTTTCTGCTGTTAATTGGTAAGGCTTCTATTTTAGAAAACTTATCGCCTGTTTTTGTGGCTTTAAATAAGTGTAATACACTGTATTTTGTGTTAGACAGCGAATCTTTCTCGTAGATGTCTTCAAAGAAACTTTCTCTTGAGAAGTAGACTGTTTTACCGTCTGGTGAGAAGGACATTAATCCTTCATGGTATTTGGTGTTCATGTCATCGCCCAGCATGGTTTCGTTTTGGTAAGTACCATCTTCGGCTAAGGTGAATGAGTACATGTCTAAAAACGGCTGGTCATTCCAACCATAGGTTTTTCTGGCACTGTTTCTTGCGGAAGCTATATATAGCTTTCCGTCTTTTAATGTCCCTCCAAAGTCTGATACTTTAGAGTTAACGTCCATATTTTGAACGTTAAATTTCTTTCCGCGTTCTAAAATTTTTGGAAGATAATCTGGATTGGCCATAAACATAGCGGCTCTGTCATCGCTTGGTCGCATGGAAGCAAACTTACGCATCTGCTCGTTTGATGCTTCGTATTTTCCGTTAGCTTTTAGCATTTCGGCATATTTGAAGATCATTTCTGGTTCTTGTGAGCTTTCTAAGGCTTTAGCAAACCATTTTTCGGCTTCTGTTGTACTGAATATATTGTAATTAGCTTCGGCTAAACGGCCATAAACGTAAGGACTGCCTTCGCCTTTTTCTACAAGTTTGTTATAAGCTTCGGCTGCTTCTACAAATTCTAATTTTGCAAAGTGTTTATCGGCACTTTTTGTTGCTTTTGTTTGTGCGCTCACGCTAAAGCTAATTAGCATGACAAGTGTTATCAATAGTTTTATGTGTTTCATCTGGTCGTGTCTTTTGTGTTAGCTTATATGATTAGAAATAACGTGGTGATCTTGATACTTTTCTTGGTAGATTGATATCGAAGTTTACAAATATCTCATGTGAGGCATCGGTAACGACATCTAATTCTGATTGAATAGCGTCGTAAGCATAACCTATTCGTAATGCTGGCGAAACAATAAAGTTTATCATGCCACTAAAGGAATCGTCTAATCTGTAACCGGCTCCTATTTCTACAACATCGTACATAAACAGGTTAAGGTTAACATCGTAACTTACTGGTGCATCGAAGGCATACTTTAATAAGGCGTGTGGCTTTAATTTAAAGTTTTCTGATAAATCGAATACGTAACCTGCGGCTGCAAAAAGGTGTTCGGTTTCAGAACCTATCTTTCTTCCGTTTAAGTCTAAATGGGTACCATTTAAAATGTTTGGCATCGAGGCTGAAATGTACCAACGGTTGGGTTGGTATAAATAAACTCCTGCGCCTACATTGGCTGTGGTTTCATTAACGTCTTGTGAGAAAAAAGGATCGCCTGCATCTATGGTGTCTATATTGGCTAACCCTATGTCATGGAAGGTGGCTCCTGCTTTTAATCCAAAGGCTAATTTAGTACTGCTGCCTACCGGTAAGGTGTAGGAGAAGTCTACATAGGCATTGGTTTCGTTTACTGGGCCAACTTCGTCACTTATAAGCGATAGCCCTAAGCCTACACGATTGCCCACTGGTGCATGTATGGCTAAGGTTCCTGTGCTTGGTGAGCCTTCTAATCCTACCCACTGGCTGCGGTATAGTGCGCCTATAGATACGCTTTCGCTGGATCCTGCATAGGCAGGATTGATTACGTTCATGTTATACATGTATTGGGTATACTGTGGGTCTTGTTGTGCTTGTACTCCTATAACTACAAGGAATGCGATATATAGTATGTTCTTCATTTGTTTAATGTTGGTTTCTTGTTAGTTTTAGTTACTTTCTCTGTTAATATAGACCCAAGCGGCTTTGGTTTTGTTGCCTTGGTAGTTCATTACATAATAATAGGTGCCTACTGGTAACTCATCGCCATCTAACGATTGTCCACGCCACTCGTTGGTGTAATTAGCCTTCTCATAAACTTTAACGCCGTTTCTATTAAAGATGGTTAAAGTTTGTACATCGTAACTGCTTAAATCGAAGGTGTCGTTTAAACCGTCGCCATTTGGTGAAATACCTTGTGGGATAATACA
>NZ_JBSHNQ010000044.1:0-5279 GCF_053604665.1 Lacinutrix chionoecetis | reverse complement strand
AGAAGTCGAAGTATCTCAGAGAACCACTTTTTGCCAAAGCAAAAAGTGTGTGAATCGCTTATGCTGAGAGAAGTCGAAGTATCTCAGAGAACCACTTTTTGCCAAAGCAAAAAGTGTGTGAATCGCTTATGCTGAGCATAGTCGAAGTATCCCAGATGGCTCCTTTTTCTTTTTAAAAAAAAGTGATCAAACACGTCGACTCCATGCGAAAAAGCTTATACTTAAACAAGTTTAAAATAGAAGAAAAAACAAAAGCACTTAATTTAATTAAGTGCTTTTTTTATTATTAGTTGGTTAAAGTGATCATAAAGTTAACGCCCAGGTGCGTTGTAGTTTTTTAAATTTATTCAATTCTTTACGTAGAACAGGAATGTATTCTCTGCCATTACTGTTACATTTTTCTAACCTGCTACAGTTTCTATACAACCTATTAGTTAGCGTTCTTAGTTTAGAAAGATGTTTGTGTTTATTTTCAGAATATAGTTCTAATTCTGCTCTAATAATTTCTGGAGCTAATGAAACGGA
Source organism: Lacinutrix chionoecetis (assembly GCF_053604665.1). NCBI lineage: Bacteria > Pseudomonadati > Bacteroidota > Flavobacteriia > Flavobacteriales > Flavobacteriaceae > Lacinutrix > Lacinutrix chionoecetis. The sequence goes on along the minus strand of NZ_JBSHNQ010000044.1, from coordinate 4,754 downwards.
CTGCTGAACAATATCGCCAGAAAAATAAATATGCTCATCTTCTTTTCCGTCACTTTTTAAAGCCGATAAATCGTCGTTTAAATAAGCCGATATATTATGAGACAATAAAAAAATATCCATAGCCTTTCTATAAATAGGCGAATCTGGCAAGTGCGATGGGATTTGAGAAAACATTATTAAATTAATTTTACCAAATTTAATCACAAGTCTTCATCTATCGCTTTAAAAATTATAGTAAAATCAATTTTTTTCATTAATAATTAAATATATTTACTAAAATTCTTTTAAAATGAAACTTGATAGCTTAAGCTGGAAAATATTAAACTGTTTACAAAAGCAGGCAAGGCAATCTAATGTAGCCATTGGAAACCAGGTAGGTATCTCTTCACCAGCCGTTTCAGAACGTATAAAAAAAATGGAAGACGCTGGAATTATACAAAGCTATAACACCATGGTGTCTCCAATTGAGGTTGGTTACCAGTTTAAAGCTATAGTTAATATACGTGCATTTATGGGCATGTTAAAACCGTTTTTAGAAAAAGTAAAAACCTATGATGAGGTTATTAATTGTTATCGTATTACGGGTAATGAAAACATTGTTATGGAAGTGGTTTTAAGAAACCAAAAACACTTAGAGGCCTTTATCGATCAATTAATTGTTTATGGAGAGGTTAAAACTCAAATTGTGTTGTCTCATGTGGTTAAAAATAATTCTATTAAAAAGTTTTAGTTTTTTAGAAGCACAATAATAGTTTTGAAATAAATTTAAAAATTTTGCATCTTTTTTGTAAATTATTAGTCTATTATATGAACTATAAATACAAACATTATGAAAAATAAAGAATGCACATGTAATTGCGAAAGTTGTACAAAGGGACAATGCCAGGCATGTACCTGCGAGAATTGTACCTGTACAGGTTGTAATTGTTAAAATAATAGTCGGTTTTATGTAATTTTTAACGCCTAAAACCGACTTACTTTTTAAATGATGACTACAAAACAAATTTGGGAAGCCTATTCGCAGGATTTAAAGCGTTTCATTTTAAGTAAAGTTAAAAATGAAGCCATTGCAGACGATATTTTACAGGACACCTTTATAAAAATTCATACAAAATTAGATACCTTAAAGGATGCTACAAAAGTAAAAGCATGGTTGTTTTCTATTGCAAGACATTCGGTTTTAGACTATTTTAAAACTTCGAATCAAACGTTCGAAATAGCAAATTTTGAAACCGAAGCACGAATTAAGGAAACCAAGCATACCGAAAAGGAGTGTTTATATGGTATAATTAAAAACTTACCAAAAAAATACAGAGAGCCTTTATTTCTTTCAGATATAAAAGGGCTAAAGCAAGCCGAAGTAGCAAAACAACTAAACCTTAATTTACCTACTACCAAATCGCAAATACAACGTGCAAGAAAAATGGTAGCCCAAGGTTTTAAAGATTGTTGTGATTTTGTTGAAAACGACAAAGGTGTTTTAGTTGGTGAGATAAAAGAAAAAGAAGATTGTAAAGTGTGTAATAATAGTTAACAATTTTAATTAATACGCCAAGGCGGATTTTTCCGGTTGTTGCCAGCCTTAAACAATACTATGGTATTACCGTCTGGATCTTTAAGTTTTGCCTCTCGCCAAAGCCAGGATTCATCCTTTGGTAATTGACTAAAAGTGATGCCTTTTTCCCGAAGTTTTTCTACTAATACATCTAAATCTTTATCTTCAAAATACAGCGTTGTATTGTTTTTAATTATTACTTCTTCTGTAAATTGAATAGATAACGTTGCCTCACCATCCGGACATTCTAATCTCGCATAGCGAGGCAAAGCATCTACAATTAATGTTAAACCTAATGTTTTATAGAAAGACACTAATGGTCTTGTGTTTTCACTAACTATGGTGACTTGGTTTAAGTTCATGACTTACTATTTTTTTCTTCATAAACGCTTTTAAAACTAATAATAAAATAACACAAAGCAAAGCAAGCACAGTCATAATATACCAGGTATTATCGAAGCCCAATGCTTCGGCCAAATGCAAACCTGCGTTGTGACCAAAAATACTTCCTACCGAAAATGCCATAGCATACATGGCTAAATACTCTCCTTGATTACCACGTCTTGCACGATCTAAAGCAAAACCATTGGCAAATGGGAAGGCTATCATTTCTCCCACCGTCATTAACAACATACCAATAATTAATACACCAGACCAGTTTGTAAAATTGAGTACCAGCAAACTTAATCCTGTTAAAAAAGCACCAAATAAAACCAAGCCTATTTTAGTGTTTTGGGTTTTTTCTAACCATTTTATCAAGGGCATTTCAAACAGGAAAATAAAGAGTCCGTTAAATCCCAAAATTAAACCTACCTGTAGCTCACTTAATCCATGAGCCTCTCTGTAATAAATTGGCATGGCAGAAAAGTATTGAAAAAATACAACAGCAAATAATACCATAGCCACAAAAAAGATTAAGTATGGTGTGTCTTTGTATGCAGATTGCGGATTTATGTTTTTAATTTCATCTTGAATTTGTGCCTTTTTAGGGTTTAAAACAAAAAATAATACCAGAGTTGCCAAAATACAGGTAATGCCATCCACCCAAAATAATCCTGAATAATTGAGATGTGTAATAATTAAACCACCAACTGCTGGACCAGCAGAAAACCCTAAATTAATAGCTAAACGAATTAGCGTTACACTACGTGTTTTATTTTCGGGTTTGCTGTAAGCACTCATAGCTACATACGAAGCAGGTCTAAACATATCTGCCACACACATGGTTAAAAATATACCAATGCATAGCGATTGAAACGTGTGTAAATATTGTAGTCCGATAAACAAAAAACCAGTAGCTAATAAGCTAAAAACCATTATTTTATAATAGCCCATAACATCTGTTAACTTGCCACCAAGCCAGGTGCCTACAAGAGAACCAACACCAAAGCAGGTCATTATCCAGCCTACATTACCCATCGAGATATTTAAATCTTCGGTTAAATAAATAGACAAAAATGGTATAACCATCGTACCAGCTCGATTAATTAAAGTAATGGCTGCAAGCCACCATATTTCGGTAGATAGTCCGCTAAAGGAATCGATGTAGTTTAAGTATAGTTTTTTCATAATATTTCCGCAACAGCGGTAATGGTTTGGTTGGTTATGGTTTATTTCATGTCCAAATGTTTAATTCGTAATAGGACTAAATTAAAAAAGTCCAACTACGAAGTTGGACTTTTAATATTATATAAATTGATGTTTATATCATTTTAAAATATAAGTAGTCCGCCTTCTATCTCTATAGGTGGTGTTTTGCTTACAATTTGAAATGACAATATTCATTATTTCTTTTTTTAGATAACTCAAAGCTAAACAAAATTTTTTAAAGTTGTATTTTTGAAGCAAACAAAATTTAAAATGAAGAATTTTTTCTGCCTCATATGTCTTAGTCTTTCTATATTAAGTTGTGCACAAGACAAACAACCGCTTTTAGGTGAAACAGAGCATCAACGTGAAGAAAACGCCAAGTTTAAAGATGCGTTAAAATCACCTTTAACCGAGAAAGACAGAAAAACCTTTAGAGCATTAGAATTTTTCCCATTCGATTCTACCTATGTTGTTATTGCTAATTTTAAACGCACGCCAGACGAAACACCTTTCGAGATGGCAACAACAACAGACCGTAAACCGATGTATGTGAAATATGGCGAGCTAACCTTTACCTTAAAAGGTGAGGCTTGTAAATTAGACATCTATCAAAATATAGATTTAATTAAAAGAGAAGGTTATGAAGATTATTTATTTCTTCCTTTTTTAGACGAGACTAATGGTGAAAATAGTTATGGTGGTGGACGCTATTTAGACGCCAGCCAGCCAGAAGGTGACACTATTGTGCTCGATTTTAACAAAGCATATAATCCTTATTGTGCTTACAGCCCAAGATATTCCTGTCCTATTGTACCCTTAAAAAATTCATTGGATCTGGCAGTAGAAGCTGGCGTAAAGGCTTATAAAAAGCACTAAAATATTTTAGCAAGATACATACCTCCAAATACAGCTAAAAAGCCTATTACAAAACTGGCAATGGTATAAATGGCAAAGCTGGTAAAATCACCTGCTTTTAAAAACACATGATTTTCGTAAGCAAAGGTTGAAAACGTAGTAAAACCACCACAAAAGCCCGTAGCTAATAGTAAAGTGTGGCTTTGTGTAAGCGTGTTGTTTTTTAACGCCAAACCTAAAATTACACCTATAAGTAAGCTGCCTAAAATGTTAGCGAGAAAAGTACCATAAGGAATACCAGTTTCTGTACTGTTAAGATATTTGCCAACAATGTAGCGTAATACGCTTCCAAAGCCACCACCAACAAATACAAGCAAAACGTTTTTCATAGTTTAAATAATCCGGTTACAATATTATCTTTTTTTTTCTAATCTCTTTCAATGAATAGCAAAAATTAATAATTCAACTTTAACATTTCTCATGTTAACTATTTAGTTATCAGTATGTTAAATGTATATATTATACTGTTTAATCGTCATGACTGGGCGTAAACCGAAAAACCGTAATTCACCAAAACGAAAAATAATTTTTTTAAAAGACCCAGAATAAATTATTGTCTAGTCCTAAATAACCGATACAGATTATTAAAGGATTAAATTTATTAATTAAAGCTGAACAATCATATGATTGTTCAGCTTTTTTGATTTGTATTGTTTTCTTTTCAATTTGTTTTGTGCGTGCATTTGTATTGGTG
>NZ_JBSHNQ010000043.1:0-458 GCF_053604665.1 Lacinutrix chionoecetis | reverse complement strand
ATCACAGGCACCTCAATAGCCGTGTACGAGTTTAGTATCGATGGTGGCAGCTGGGAGATGAACACGCCAAACGATGGCACTTATACCTTTACCGATGTGGCAGCAGGAGAACATACCATAACAGTAAGAGATATTTTAGGTTGTGGTGAAGCCATCCTAACCATTATGGTGATGGATTACCCACAGTACTTTACACCAAATGGCGATGGTTACCACGACACCTGGAACATTTATGGCATAGGCGACCAGCCAGATGCTATAATCTATATCTTTGATCGTTTTGGAAAACTGTTAAAACAACTGAGCCCAACAGGCGCAGGATGGGATGGAACTTACAATGGTAACCCAATGCCAACAAGCGATTACTGGTTTACTGTAGAATACAGAGAACCAGGCACAGACCAAAAGAAATCGGTTCGTGCGCATTTTACGCTTAAACGCTAAAATAAAAAACAACT
>NZ_JBSHNQ010000042.1:0-555 GCF_053604665.1 Lacinutrix chionoecetis | reverse complement strand
GTCTTCGTCGTTAAACACACCAGACTTCACTAAAGCAATGGTTGTATCACCTTGACATAAGGTAATCACCGTGGCATCGTCTGTTGTTGCGGTTGTACCAGACACATCGGTTACGGTAGCATCTGTTAATACATTCTGACCGTTAACTGTTGCTTGGTTTGTTACTTGTCCAGCATCGATATCGTCTTGCGTCACGGCATAGTCTGCAGTGTAGGTCCATGTTTCGGTAGGATCTAATTCGTTATCACCATCAGTATCACCAGAAACAAAAACAATGGCAACGACTGGGTTAGGTGCTTCCAGTAATGGATCGGTAAGCACGATGTTATCAATAGACACGTTACCTGTATTGGTTACAGTGAAGGTATAGGTAATCGTTTCATCTACATTAGTACAGTTGTCTTGGTCTTCGTCGTTAAAGATTCCAGACTTGACAAGTGCAATAGTTGTATCACCTTGACATAAGGTAATCACCGTCGCATCGTCTGTTGTAGCAGTAGTACCAGACACATCGGTTACGGTAGCATCTGTTAATACATTCTGACCGTTAACGGT
>NZ_JBSHNQ010000041.1:0-7158 GCF_053604665.1 Lacinutrix chionoecetis | reverse complement strand
TTTATAAAAGATAACACTCCCGTTTTTAGTCATATTACTGGATATCATCCACTCTAAAAAGTCTGTTTTGTTAGTAGATTCTATAAGTATGGTTATTTGTCCTCCACGAGGCTTTTGCGATGGTCGTCCTGAATTGTCTGCTCCTTGTTGAAAACCAAAGGAACATTCTAACACATTCATTTCATCATCTTCTATATTAAGTTTTGCCAAAAACGACATAATTGCTGGGATTTAAATTAATAAAAGATAAAACAAAGGGAGTTGCATAAGCACTCCCTTTGTTAAAATGTATACTATTTAATGAGAGTTATTACACCCAATCATTAACGTGTTCACCGTTACCAATACTAATTCCTTTTGCAGAAATCACAAAAGATTCAGCCATTGGGTTTTTTCCGGTAGAGTCGAAGTTTTCAAGATATTTAACCATGTAACCTTCAGTAAATTTTAACTCTTTAGAAGTTGAGTCGCTGTCTCTTTTTAAGAAAACGATAGAGCCATCTCTACGCTCGAAGTTGTTAAACATCCAGTCAGACAAGCTTGTGTCTGCTGTAGACTCAACAGTTAATTTAATTTTACCACCTCTAGTAATAGAAGATGGTCTTCCTGTTGCATCTGTTTCTTGGTGTAGTTCGTAAGAAGAGTTTAATACATTGTACTCTCTTCCACCTACTTTTAGTTTTGCTTTAAAAGCCATAATAATAAATATTTAATTAATAAAAAAAGTTTAAAAGCCATTAACGGCATGACATAAATTTATTAGGATTCTAAAGTGATTACAAATATATAGGTTGAAATACTTGTTTTTTAGATAAAGTGAGTGTTTGTAAAAGGTGCTTTTTATGTAAAGTTTTATAATAGAATGATTTATGGCCTTTTGTTCTTAAATATTTAAATAGTACACTTTATTTATTAAGACTACAGCAATTATATAATATGAATTTGATATTGCTGTAACTTATAAATTATGTTATAAACAATTTTATTTACTTGAAGTAAGATTAGGGTTAATTGATTTTAAGATTTCCTTATCTTCATTGGTTAGATTAGCTTTTTTTTCTATTTTTTGATACGTTTTCTTATTATATTCTGGTATAGAATAACCATATAACTCTTTTAAAGCATTTAAAATATTGCTGTTTTTGTTATCACCAAAGTAATTGAGAAATAGTTTTGGTTGTTCTATAAACAATTCATTTGAATAATCTAAAAGATATTCGTACTCATGATTTTTTATTAGTGTTTCGATAATTTTAATGGATGTATTAGGTGATTTAGTAAAATTACTTTTCACAAAGTCTAACACTTTGTTTAAACAGGCTTCACCTTCAATAGTATTAATATGCTCTAGTATAAAATTTAAGTTTAAATCTTCATTTTTTGTAGAACAAACGTTAATTTGATTCATAGGGGTTTTAGTATATGTAGTCATTTTCTTATCGTTTTTACAGTTTGTCATTAAAAAGAAAGTAATAACGACTAAACTGAATTTAAAATAATATTTTTTCATTTTTAATAATTTTACCTTTCAGGTTTTGGGTTTTCTATTATAACAGTTTTGCTTGAATCTACGCTATAACTCATTACTTGATGCGAAAAATTTGACAGTTTTGTATTATATATGTATCCTTCCCTGCCATTTTGTAATCTAACCTTAAACCTTCCATTTAGACTACTGGTTCCGGAAGAATAATTTAATATTTCAACTTGTGTTCCATTGTTTACTGCGCTTACAATATTACTATCACTGGTATAATTTGATCGCATATTTGTTGAGCCATCTGGATCTTGTACTGTTGCCGTATGTTTAAATATTGCAGAAACTAAATCGTTGGAAACAACTACATGTCCAGGGTATAAATTTTTACCTTCTGAGCTCATTAGTTCTTGAATTCTCTGGTTTAAAGTATTCATATTTGTATCGAAAGCTCTAATACAACCGTGGGTTTTTCGTAATAAAGGGTAATGGCCATACCTCGATGTAGGAGATTGTCTCCCTCCATGTATACGTATGTATTTTCTTGTAGTGTCGTCCACTATTTCACCAGAAGTATATGGACTTGCTTCACTCATTACCATACGTCTGTAAGGACCATACACACTTTGGTTTGAATTTAAATGGTAATCATTTCTACTGGCGCCATGACCTAAACCATAAGCTCCTAAGGGAGTATCGCTGTTTTGCCTTGTTCTATCTGCACCTCCTGCACCTTGTAATCTTAACTGAAATTTAAATATCTCTACACCATTATCATCTACTAAGACTCCTACACCAAAAGGATTATTTACTCTATCTGCTTTGCTACTAACAAAAATATTCCAATAACCAGGCGTAGTTTCTTCTCTTGTAGCTTCTTCACCTACTACACTTGGGCTATTTCCATTTTCTGGAGCCGGATCATTTGTAATACCAGCAACTTGTAATGCTGTTTGTAATGCACTTACCACTGCATATCCAGAGGTGTCACCAGAGACCTCTAATTGTTGTTCAGAAATATTGTATTGATTTGATCTATTTGATCTCACCAATACGTAATATTCATGAGTACCACCTTCAAAAATGCCTTTATCGGCATTTACAGCCATGTCTAAAGTTAATTGTTTTTGCACGCTAACAGTACCGTTTGTATTTTCTATTGTTGCTTGCGTTTCCCAAAGTTTGGTGTTGCTATCTGTGTCATGACCTTCGTCTGAAATAGTATCTCTTTCCCACAGACTTATTGTCAAGTCTTCACCAATCATGTTCACCGTTTCTATTGTAATGGTTACAGTTTGTCCATATTGTGGTGTACTACTAAATCTATTTCCCTGATAGTCTAAAATGGTGATGGTTAAAATATTTGGTTCGCCTTGAGTTGGTCTAACATTTACTGTTGTTGGTCCTGATAGTTCTGGATTAAATAAGTAGCCTTCTACCAGAAGATCTTCATTTAACGAGCGTTCTGTAAAGGTGAAACTACCAACAGAACCATTTTTAATTGCACTTATAGACTCGTATTGCCCAGAACTTCTCCTTTTAAACAATTGCCACTTTACATTCGCTTTCATGGCATCTGGTGTTTCTGGATGCCATTCTGCTACGGTATAAGCTGCGGGTTGTCCTATTCTTGGCGATGCTGGCCCACTAATTCTTTTTACACCTCTTCTTGCCATAACTATCTTTTATTTAGTATGCATATGGTTGGTTATTGTCTACAATTTCGTCAGTATCTGTTAAAGGGTCTAATTCTTCCTGCACGTCTTGATCTGCATTTTCTGCATTATTTTTGCTTACACTAGCGCTTTGACCATGCATCATTACCGTAATTTTCCCTCCTACAGAGCACATAAGTTCAGAACCCTCAATCACACATTTTTTACCTAAAACCGTTACTTTGTTGTATGTTTTTGTCCATTTTCCTGCTGGTGCAAAAGCACAGGGATTTTTTCGGTTTAAGGAACAAGCACCGAAAGAGTTAGCGCTTGGAGTAAATTGAATATCATCTTCTGTTACTGCTAAAAAATCTGAACTGCTTCCACTATCATTCCAATAGTGTTTAGTATGGCTTGAAACCTTAAAGTTAGGAAAAGTTGTACCTTGATTACACATAGCTTTACCTTTTTGTATTACAAAATGTTTTCCAGTACTCATAATAATTATTTATTAATAAGATTAATGTTTACAGATGTTATCTTACATTTATTTGGTGTATAATTTACTTTATATAAAGCTCTAATTTTATTTGTAACACCATGCTCCATATCTATAGTAAATGTATTGTTTAATGTTCCTTCAATTTTTGAGAGTTTCACAAAAAAAGGATTATTAACATTGGCTTCAGGAGCTAAAATTTCTTTATAACTTCTAATGTCATCAACAAGGCCTTCTTGCTTTAATATTATTTTGTTGGATTTTTCATCCTTTTCAATAATTTGAGAAACTTTGTAGTTGATTTTATGTTTTAAAAATGTTGAATTGAACGTTGTTTCTGCTGTTCTGTTTAATCTTTTATAAGGTAATAACAGAGTATTAAGCACAACGTCATTAATTAATACACTTTCTAATTGATTTGTTTCTAAAATTTTATAATTAACATTGTTGATGTATTTATTAGCATAGTGTCCTGTAAACATTTCTTGTATCTTCACTTTGTTTTTTAACCAGCGTTCTTTTATTTCTGCCATATTATTTATACCAACCATTTCACCACTTTTGTTTAAAATAATGTTTACAGGAAAATAAGACTTAGAGCACTGCAAAGCGATTTGTTGCATTTTTGTTTTAGGTTTCTTTTTATTGATTAAAAAATTAGTTTTGTTTATTCTTAATATGTTGAGATTTTCTTTATTAATTGTGTGTTTTATATCTATTGTATAGCCTATAATATTTTTTTTCTCGTTGCTGCCAGTAACTTCTTCCTTTGTAATTTCAACCTTATAGGAGGCGTTAAATTTTTTAAACTGAAGCCTAAATGGCTTAATTTTGTTGTGCTCTGCCGTTTCTTTTTCAGTAGTTTTATTAATTAAATTTACCTCATCAATATCAGGCACATATAGTGTGTTTCCTTTAATAAGTTCTTCGGTTTTTAAATAGTCAATTTCGGTACAAACTCTATTATGAAAATGGCGTAATTGTTTGTAATTGTCGAGACCAATTCTTGCAGCAAGAGATTTAAGAGTATCTCCTGTTTTTACTTTATATGGTATGTAGTCTTTAATTTGCATTACCTTGTATACTATTCAATTTTAAAATTTACCATTATTTATGCTTTTAAAACTCTATTTTTTTTATTTTAGTTATAAGTATAAATAAAACAAGCGTTATTATTAACCCAATATAAGATAGATAAATTACTCCAAGCATTTCCTCATTGAATGTAAACGTACTCCACGAAGTTACCCTTGATCTAAACACAGAAAAGTTTACAAACAGGCAACTTAAAATTAACAAACAACTTGTAATTATTAATCTAACTCCTTTATTGTTTTTTTTCAAGAGGAAATACACTAAAGGCAGAATAACTATTATTAGACTATATTTTAAAATCTCAGTCAAGAGAGAACAACCTACGCAGGAAGAGGCGGGTTCGCTTTGAAGGTGGTTCAGGCTAAAAAATGCCTGAGCCACACATAGAATATAACTAATTAGACCAATTATAATGTATTTCATTTTATTCTTTTTTAATAGGGGCTTTTCCTTTTTGAAATTGATACAAATCTGATGGTAGTTCTCCTCCTGGAGAACTGCCAGCTCTTGGAGGCGCATAACCACCATTTAAATTCCATAACGCTTCATCCCAGCGATGTCTGTTTCTTAGCCAATCCATAGGGTTTAAAGGATTGCTAACATCTTCAGATTCAATATGTACGTAATCTTCAGTGTAATCTTGATCACCTCCATCGTCCCAAGTTGGAGAATAATTACTTCGTCTTAAATAGGAGTATACTTTGCCATCTAAATGGTCGCTTAATTTTTGCGCAAAACTGTCTTGTGGTCTCACATGGGTTTCCCAATCTGAGCCATATTGATATCCAGGAGATGACGCCCTTAAACGACTATCTACATTACCTGTTCTACAAGCAAATGAGTGTATAAAAGGATATGTTGCAAAAGCACTTACATTTAATTCTGAAATGTCCGACACTAAAAATCGTTGTGCTAATTCATTTGGTCCATCTAATCCGAAATCAAGTATACTTGGTAAGCCATGTGAATATATTTTTATAATCCCCAGTTTCTTATTACTCCTGCTCACCGTAGCATCTCCATTATTTATGTAATTAATTAACTCTTGGGTTGTGGTAATTTCTTTGAAATACACTTCATTATTCCAACGCCTGGCATCTCTTTTAATAATGCTCAATTGCATTGCGGTATATCCATCTTTAAAAATTACAATATTTGTGTATTTGTGATGACTATAATTCTCTTTTATTTCTCTAACAGCTTGTGCAGGAAACATCAGTTTGTTTCCAATTGTAGCAGAATGTTGCTCTGTACCTACAACCATTAAAATTTCACCATCTTCTATTAAAACATTTAATTTTACATCTTCACTTCTTTCGTAGAAGTAGGCATAGAAATCAAAATTATCTGAACTTCTACTTTGGTTAATAGACAGCTTCATCCCAATTTTCCCACTTGATAATAATGTTCCTCCTGTATATACTAATTTATAAGTGTCTTGATCATTATATTTAATTACCCATTTTAATTTAGCAACATCTTCCTCTGTAGCTTCTACATCTGTGCTCACTCTATAATAGTAAAATTCATCTCTGGCAAGAAAATCTACTGGCTCCCAATTTTCATCAAAAGGACCCTCTATTTCAACGGTATTTATTGAAGCTGGAGGCGTTTCATAATCAGCATAACTTACACCACTATCTGTCCCTATTTCTTCTATTGTACTATTTGAAGAATAATTTATATTTCCTTCTATTGCTCTGGAAAGATGGTCGTTCTCTGTTATTGTGGTTATAACACCATTTACTATTCTTTGTCGCATGGTTTAAAAATTATTGCCTTTTTCTCCACTATTATTTTGTATTTGGCCTTTTGCGCTTTTAGTTATATTTCCATTATTACTTGTTATCTTAATTTCGGCAGCAGTTTCTTCTCTTCCTTTAACAACTTCTGAAGTTAAATCTCCTTGAATAAACTCCATTAAGTTACCCATAACCATCATATTGGCATTGGCGCCAACAGTAGTAGATTTCATCATACCAGTACTCTCACTTGAATTCATACCTATAGAATCTGTTTTATTCATACCAACTGTTGTGGTTAAATTTTGTTCTACATTTACTACCATATTTTTACAATTGAGTGTCATAGTTTCTGGAGCAGTAATATTTATATTGCCACCAGTTGTGTCCAGATGAATAATGTTTCCGCTTTTGTCTGTTAGGATGATACTTTCATCTTCTGTAAATTTTAGAGTATGACCACTTCTAGTTCTTATAGCTTTAATTTGATTATCATTCGTTTTAAACGCTCCAGCTTTACCGCCACCATTATACAAACTTCCCATCATATAAGGATGTTCTGCATTACCACCTTCGAAGCCCACTAAAATTTCTTCATCGATTTCTGGCACAAAATGAAAGCCTTTGTCGCCACCAGCATGAGGTGTTACTATACGTATCCAAGGTGTTATTTCTCCTAATTCTTTTTGC
>NZ_JBSHNQ010000040.1:0-2962 GCF_053604665.1 Lacinutrix chionoecetis | reverse complement strand
AACAGGAGCACCAACAGGACCTGGAACTGTAACAAACACACCAGGATTTATGGCTACAGGCTTGACAGGGCTTACTGCTTACGAAGTATATGTACTGGCAGATTGTGGCGGATTACAAAGTATATGGGCAGGACCATTTACCTTTAATACAGATGTGCAACTTAACTTTACTATAGATTGTACCGTTGGACCACAAACTGTTAACTACTGCTATGATAGTAACGACACTAATGTATTTACCTTTACAAGTTCAGATGGTTCACCATTAAACTTTATTATTAATTCTGGAAATGTAGAAAACAACTGGGATGAACTTGTGGTTCTAGATTCCGATGGCACAACAGATTTAAATGCAGCAACACCATATGGTAATGCTGGTGATGTAGGTGGTATATCATACCAATCTACAGGAGATACAATTTCGTTTCAAGTAACGTCTGATGGTTCTATTAGTTGCCAAAGTAGTGCAACTATCAATCCGTTAAACATAACCGTAGCTTGTGCAACTTGTATAAACCCATCAGCAACATTTGTAGTTGTAGATGACTGTGCAAATGGAAATCAGTTTTTAGTAGATGTTAATATTACCTCGTTAGGCGATGCAACTTCATTATCTATTGAAGATAATCAAGGTAACCCACCAGTGTCAGTTTCTACAACAGGAACAACACAATTTGGACCGTATCCTTTTAATACAGATATTATTTTTACAGTAAGTAACGAGCAGGATGTCAACTGTGTAATTACAAGTTCAGCAATTTTATTAGCAGCTTGTCCTCCAGATAACGACAACTGTATAGATGCAACTGTTGCAGCTGTTAATGATGATGATACTTGTACATTAACTACACCGGGTACAATACTTGAGGCTACCGATTCAGGAGTACCAACAGGAGGTTGTACAGGAAATCCAGATGATGATGTTTGGTTTGAATTTACAGCATTAGATGAGGTCTCAGTGATATCATTATTAAATATACAAGGCGGCACAACAAATTTAGATTTTGGAATCTACGAGGGTACTTGTGGAACACTCGTCGAATTAGAGTGTTACGATGCTACCTCAGGAGTATCACCGTTATTAACGGTTGGAAACACATACTATATTAGAGTATTTTCTGGTGGATCTGTTGCAGAAACGAGTACATTCGATTTATGTATTCAAGAAGCACCATCAGGTACTATATGTGAGAATGCTGGTAGTTTCTGTGATAATAATGGTACACAAACGGCACCAAATATTACGGGATTCCCAAGTAGCGGACAAATAGCCTGTCTATTTTCTACACCAAACCCATCTTGGAATATCATCCAAATTGGAAATCCAGGACTTATTGAAATTCAAATTGATCAAGTAGGCGCTAATGGAAATGGCCTTGATGTGGATTTTGTACTTTGGGGACCTTTTGATGCCGCAACAGATTTCTGTGACGATGGTGTTTTAGACCAAGATTGTGGAACACAAAATTGTCCTAATAACACTACTAATCCTAATTTCTATCCTTCAGGGAATATTATAGATTGTAGTTATTCTGCAGCGTCTACAGAGAACTTAACAATAGATAATGCGTTATCAGGAGAGATTTATATTCTGTTAGTTACTAATTTCTCTGGACAACCTGGAGATATTCAAATTCAACAAACAAATAGTAACGGAACTGGAGCAGGTTCGACAGTTGCCGAATTAGAAGTAGAAATAGAAACTGTTGATGCAACATTTATTGATGAAGATAATGATGAAACGACACCTTCGGTAGCTAATTTATGTGGTTTTACACAGTCTACTTTAATGGCCGAATCTCCTTTTGCAGATACTTATGAGTGGTATCAAAACGGAATTTTTCTACCAGGCGAAACATCAGATACTTTATTAGTTACAGAATCAGATTCGTATACAGTAATTGCTTACGACGCAGAATGTAACGTAACCGCTCAAGATACTAAAATTATTAATTTTTATCAAGAAGCTGTTGCCAATATGGCTCAGGATATTGTTACTTGTGATGACGAATCTGGAGATGGCATTGAAGACTTCGATTTAGAAGCACAAACCAGTACTATTTTAGGAACTCAGGACCCTGCTGAATTTGTAGTCACTTATCACATCTCTTTAGCAGATGCTCAATCTGGTGATAATGCTTTAACATCGCCATATAGTGCTATGGATGGCACCCTTATTTTTGTAAGAGTTGAAGATGTGGACGCTGTAGGCTCAGGTTCTGGTTGTGCAAGTACAAATACAATTTTTAATTTAGTTATTTCTGGTCCGTTACCTACAGCAAATGGAGTTAATATGGAATTATGTGATGATGAGACAAGGGATGGAGTAGAAGCATTCGATTTAGAATCTAACTCTCCTAACATTCTTAATGGTCAAGATCCAGCTATTTTTACTGTTACGTATCATGAAACACAAATGGATGCAGATACTGGCGCAAATGCTTTAGTATCTCCATATACAAACACTAGTAATCCTCAAACCATTTATGCAAGAGTAGAAAATTCTACAGCAACAGATTGTTATAAGACTACTACCTTCGATTTAATTGTTAATGATATTCCAGAAACCACATTCGACAGTAGTATTCTTTACGAAGTATGTCCAAATGCAAGCGTACCAATTACAGTAACGGCAACGGGAGATAACTACACAGAGAGTGAGGTTACTATAACCTGGTTTAACGAAGGCGTTGTAGTATCAGGCCAGACAGACTTAACCATAGACAATGTTTTAACGGCAGGTATTTACACTATAGAAGTTATGTTTAACGACACAGGTTGTACCTCGAGTGAAGACATAGAAGTCTTTGAGTTAGACACCTGTATTATCCCACAAGGTATTTCACCAAATGGCGACGGTTTAAACGACACCTTCGATTTAAGCAGTTACGATGTACAAACTTTAACCATCTTTAATAGAAACGGCGTTAAAGTTTATGAGAAGGCTAATTACACCAACGAG
>NZ_JBSHNQ010000039.1:0-360 GCF_053604665.1 Lacinutrix chionoecetis | reverse complement strand
CTGGGCGTTGGCATCTTCTAAATTAAATTCTTCGACTTCATCGCCTGGGTTGTTAATATCACAGAGTTCCAGTGGGTCTGGTTGTACCAGTACTGGTAATGGGTTTACTATTAACTCTAAGGCTACGGTTTTGTAACAGCTTGTGGCATTGTCTTCTACACGTACCCAAATGGTTTCCATGTTTATGGTACCGTTTATATAGGCGTTTGGCGTGGCAATCGGGTTGTTTGCTGCTTCGGCATTGGCTTGGGTCTGGTAGTAGGTAATGGTGTATAATGTTGGGTCTAAATCGTTAGTGGCATCGCCATCTAACAGGTTTAGTATTTCTGGTTCTTTGGTTGGTAAATTAAAGGTGGCAAA
>NZ_JBSHNQ010000038.1:0-241 GCF_053604665.1 Lacinutrix chionoecetis | reverse complement strand
CGATTGGTGTTGGATCGCCTGTAAAGCCTGCTTCTGGTGTGAAGGTTACTGCGCCTGTAGTATCATCTACAGTCCAGGTGCCTTCGCCTGGTACCACTAACTCATCGTTATCGCCATCGCCATCCGTATCGGTTGCGCCTGGTGTGGTGATGTTTACTGTACTTGCATCTATCGTTCCATCTGGATCTTGATCGATACCATTGCCATTGTCTGCAAATGGATCAACTACCGCTGGTGTGTT
>NZ_JBSHNQ010000037.1:0-1072 GCF_053604665.1 Lacinutrix chionoecetis | reverse complement strand
TGTTGCTGTAGATAAATCAATCGCTGGTGATATTGCAGAGGCAATGGCTGACGAATTTCCAGAAGCTTCATACTCTAAGTGTACGCCTGGATTGCCATCATAAGAGTTGGCTGGTCCTGTACCTGTAGAATTGGCTGCTGGATTTGAAATATCCCATTCACCGTTGTTACCTCCAAAACCTGTACCTGTCCATCCTGCTGGATCAACAGTTGGATCGTCTCCAAAGGTTTCTGTAAATATGGTTGACGATGTCCCACTAGCACAAGTAACACCTACTGGTGGTGGTGGTGGTGTGTTTAATGTTGTAAAGTTTACTGGACCTCCATAAACACTTTGACCGTTACCACAATCGGCTAAGATGTAAAATTCATAAGCTGTACTTGCTGTAAGGCCTGTTGCTAATAATGGATTAGTTGTTGTTACGGTTCCAGCACCTGTTGGAGTTCCTGTTCCTGCAGGCTGGATAACATACTCCCATTGTGTTTCACCATTGTTGGCTGTCCATGAGAAATCTGCTGTGGTATCTGTAATGTTAGCAACCATTATATTGGTTGGTGCCACACAGAAAGTACCACAGGTTTCTACTGTAATCTGGTCTAAAGACATATCGCCTTCGAAACCATTTCCTGTTCCGCCATAACTAAATTCTATATAGATTACTTGTCCTAAGTAAGTGTCTAAATTTACACCTATTGGCACCCATGCTTCTGCATCTGTGGATTGTAAATCGCCTATCCATGTGTATTCTGTTGTAAATGGTCCTGTAGCACTTGTTCCTACATTAACATTTAATGTACCTATATCATCTCCAAAGGCATGCATAAAAAAGGCTAATTCTGCACCATCTGTTGCTGTAGATAAATCGATAGCTGGTGAAATTGCCGAGGCAATGGCTGATGAATTTCCAGAAGCTTCATATTCTAAGTGTACGCCTGGATTACCATCGTAAGAATTGGCTGGTCCTGTGCCTGTAGAATTGGCTGCTGGGTTTGTAATACGCCAGTTACCATTAGCACCTCCAAAACCTGTACCTGTCCATCCTGTTGGAGCAACACCTGGAGTGTCTCCAAAA
>NZ_JBSHNQ010000036.1:0-294 GCF_053604665.1 Lacinutrix chionoecetis | reverse complement strand
CCAAACGCTTATATAAACGGTACCATAAACATGGAAACCATTTGGGTACGTGTAGAAGACAATGCCACAGGCTGTTACAAAACCGTAGCCTTAGAGTTAATAGTAAACCCATTACCAGTACTGGTACAACCAGACCCACTCGAGCTCTGCGATGTTAACAACCCAGGCGATGAGGTCGAAGAATTTAATTTAGAAGATGCCAACGCCCAGATACTAAACGGGCAAACAGGCATTACACTAACCTATTTTACCACGCAGGCAGGAGCAGACACTAACGATGCCAATGTGCAGATT
>NZ_JBSHNQ010000035.1:0-702 GCF_053604665.1 Lacinutrix chionoecetis | reverse complement strand
GCTGGTAACATTACCAACAACGTTACTGTTGATGGTCTTGAACCAGACGGAACAACGCCTGTGCAAGCAACAGACACTTACATAATTGATGCTAATAATACAGACGTTACACTTTGTGACGATGGTAGTATTAATATCGTGAAGGCAGCTTCTTCTACAACTAATGATTGTATTGCTGCTGGTGACTTAGTGACTTATACTTTCACAGTAACCAATACTGGTGCCGTATCAATCAATTCAATCACAATTACTGATGATTTACTTGGTGGAAACATTACTGCTACGCTTACACTTGCTGGTGATACTAACAATGATGGTTTATTAGATCCTACTGAAACGTGGGTATTCACTGCGCCAGATTACACAGTAACACAAACAGATGTTGATGCTGGTAACATTACCAACAACGTTACTGTTGATGGTCTTGAACCAGACGGAACAACGCCTGTGCAAGCAACAGATACTTACATTATTGATGCTAATAATCCAGACGTTACACTTTGTGACGATGGTAGTATTAATGTGGTTAAGTCTGCTTCTACTGCAACTAACGAATGTGTGGCTGCTGGTGATGCTGTAACTTATACCTTCACTGTAACAAACACTGGTGCTGTATCTATTAATTCAATCACAATTACAGATGATTTACTTGGTGGAAACATTACTGCTACGCTTACACTTGCTGGTGATACTAACAATGAT
>NZ_JBSHNQ010000034.1:0-308 GCF_053604665.1 Lacinutrix chionoecetis | reverse complement strand
TCAACCATATTTACAGAAACCTTTGGAGACGATCCAACTGTTGATCCAGCAGGATGGACAGGTACAGGTTTTGGAGGTAACAACGGTGAATGGGATATTTCAAATCCAGCAGCCAATTCTACAGGTACAGGACCAGCCAATTCTTATGATGGTAATCCAGGTGTACATTTAGAATATGAAGCTTCAGGAAACGCAACAGATATTGCTTCGGCAATCTCACCAGCGA
Organism: Lacinutrix chionoecetis; assembly: GCF_053604665.1. Lineage (NCBI taxonomy): Bacteria > Pseudomonadati > Bacteroidota > Flavobacteriia > Flavobacteriales > Flavobacteriaceae > Lacinutrix > Lacinutrix chionoecetis. Next base: position 82 of record NZ_JBSHNQ010000034.1, on the reverse strand, counting down.
TAGATTTATCAACTGCGGTAGATGGTGCAGAGTTAGCATTCTTTATGCATGCCTTTGGGGATGATATAGGCACATTAAATGT
>NZ_JBSHNQ010000033.1:0-281 GCF_053604665.1 Lacinutrix chionoecetis | reverse complement strand
AGTAGCAACCACATATATGGTTTGCATATTTGCTACAATGTTAGCGTATGGGCTTGCTAAGGGATTGGTCATGGTCATGGCATCGTCCTGTGTTTCGTAATAGAGGATGCTAATGTCTGGTTCGCCATTGATAATAATAGTGGTTTGCGCGTCTAAATCGAACAGGGCAAAGCCATCGTTATCGTCATCACATTCTTCTACCACAACTGGCATGGCCACTGGTGATGGTAATGGGTTGACTCTTAAATCTAAGGTGATGGTGCTTACACAGCTGGTGTTGT
>NZ_JBSHNQ010000032.1:0-372 GCF_053604665.1 Lacinutrix chionoecetis | reverse complement strand
GTTCTGCTAATAATTTTGCTTGTGCATCGGCTTCAGTTTTTGCTTGTTGTTCTGCTAATAATTTTGCTTGTGCATTGGCTTCTGCTTCTGCTTGTTGTTTTGCTAATAGTTTTGCTTGAGCATCGGTTTCTGCTTTTGCTTGTTGTTCTGCTAATAATTTTGCTTGTGCATCAGCTTCAGCTTTTGCCTGTTGTTCTGCTAACAGTTTTGCTTGCGCATCAGCTTCAGCTTTTGCTTGTTGTTTTGCTAATAGTTTTGCTTGAGCATCGGTTTCTGCTTTTGCTCGTTGTTCTGCTAATAATTTTGCTTGTGCATCAGCTTCAGCTTTTGCCTGTTGTTCTGCTAACGGTTTTACTTGCTCATCGGCTTCTG
>NZ_JBSHNQ010000031.1:0-2634 GCF_053604665.1 Lacinutrix chionoecetis | reverse complement strand
GCAACCGTTACTGTAATGGTAGCTATGTTTGAATCGTTTCCATCATTATCCTGAACCGTATAATCGATTGGTGTTGCTACACCTGTAAAGGTTGGTTCTGGTGTGAAGGTTACTGTGCCGTCTCCGTTATCTGTATACGTCCCTTCGCCTGGTACGGTAAAAGTATCTTGCTGTCCTGGTGTTGCAGGATCTAAGTCTACTGTTGTTACATCTATTGTACCATTTGGATCTGAATCATTGCCTGTAATAGGGAATGTTACTGGTGTATCTGGTGTTGTACTCGCTGTATCATCTACTGCTATTGGTGTACAACCGCCTGCATCTGTAAATGGATCACATGGATCGTTTGGATCACTCGTGTTACCCATTGGGTCTGCCGGTGTTGATGGATCATCAACGCCTGTAGTTTCCTCACAATCTGTTAAACCATCACCATCAGTATCGGTTGGGTTTGGACATAATGCGTAGGTAATAGTTACTGTCGCTTCATTTGATACATTACCGTCGTTATCCTCTACCGTGTAAGTAATTGGTGTTGGGTTACCTGTAAAGCCTAGCTCTGGAATAAACGTTAAGTTACCACCTTCGTCAAGTGTCCAAGTACCTTCGCCTGCTACTACTAAAGTATCGTTATCGCCATCACCTGTTGTATCTGTTGCGCCTGGTGTTGTAATAGTTACGGTAGTAACACTTATTGAACCGTCTGCATCTGTATCTGGTCCGTTACCATTGTCTTCTGTAACATTTATAATTACTGTAGCTCCTGGTACATTATCTAAATCCTCATCATCTTGTGCGATTGGATCGATATCGGTATCCATTAAGTAAGTAACAGTTACTGTCGCTTCGTTGGATACGTTACCATCGTTATCTTCTACAGTATATGTAATTGGGGTTGGGTTACCTGTAAAACCTGCCTCTGGTGTGAACGTTAAGTTACCACCTTCATCTAATGTCCAAGTACCTTCGCCTGCTACTACTAAAGTATCGTTGTCTCCATCACCTGACGTATCTGTTGCGCCTGGTGTTGTAATAGTTACTGTTGATGGGTCTATAAGGCCATCTGAGTCACTATCTTCTCCGTTACCATTATCTGCTATTACATTTAATGTTACTGGTCCTGCTGCGTTGTCTAAATCATCATCATCTTCTGCGATTGGATTATCTTGAACAGTTACAGTGATTGTAGCTTCATTTGAATCATTCCCATCATCATCACTTACTGTATAAGTGATAGTAGAAGTTCCTGTAAAGGTTGGGTCTGGATCGAAAGTAATTGTACCATCTCCATTATCTGTATATGTACCTTCTCCTGGTATTGTAATGGTACCTTGCTGTCCTGGTGTTGATGGATCTAAATCTACAGTCGTATCATCGATTGTTCCGTTTGGATCTGAATCGTTGTCTGTAATATCTATTATGACATCCACATCTGTATTTGTAGTGGTATCATCATCTACTGCTATTGGTGTACAACCTCCTGCATCTGTAAATGGATCACATGGATCGTTTGGATCACTTGTGGTACCCATAGGATCAGCTGGTGTGTTTGGATTATCATTCCCTGTGGTTTCCTCACAATCGGTTAAGCCATCGCCATCACTATCTGTTATATCACTCGTGCCTATTGGATCACATGGATCGTTTGGATCACTCGTGTTACCCATTGGATCTAATGGTGTTGATGGATCATCAACGCCTGTAGTCTCCTCACAATCGGTTAAACCATCGCCATCACTATCGGTTCCATTTGGACACGCTGCTACTACTACTGTTATTGTTCCTACTGTAGAGATGTTACCATCGTTATCCTGAACTGTGTAATCTACTGGTGTTGTAGTACCTGTAAATGCTGGGTCTGGATCAAAGGTGACTGTTCCATCTGGATTAGCTGTATAAGTTCCTTCTCCTGGTACTGTAAACGTTGTTTGTTGTCCTGGTGTTGCCGGATCTAAATCTATTGTCGTATCGTCAATAGTTCCGTTTGGATCTACATCATTGTCTGTAACATCAATGTCAATCGTTACATCTGGTTCTGTAGATGCTGTATCATCATTTGCAATTGGAGTACAACCTCCTGCGCTTACAAATGGATCACACGGATCGTTTGGATCACTTGTAGTACCCATAGGATCTGCCGGTGTATTTGGATTGTCTTCTCCTGTTGTTTCCTCACAATCTGTTAAACCATCGCCATCAGTATCTACCAATGAACTGCTATCTATTGGATCACATGGATCGTTTGGATCACTTGTCATTCCATTTGGATCTAATGGTGTGTTTGGATTGTCGTTTCCTGTGGTTTCCTCACAATCGGTTAAACCATCACCATCACTATCTGTTAATGGACTTGATTCTATTGGATCACATGGATCGTTTGGATCACTCGTGTTACCATTTGGATCCAACGGTGTTGATGGATCATCAACGCCTGTAGTCTCCTCACAATCTGTTAAACCATCGCCATCACTATCGGTTGGGAATGGACAAGCAGCAACCGTTACTGTAATGGTAGCTATGTTTGAATCGTTTCCATCATTATCCTGAACCGTATAATCGATTGGTGTTGCTACACCTGTAAAGGTTGGTTCTGGTGTGAAGGTTACTGTGCCGTCTCCGTTATCTGTATACGTC
>NZ_JBSHNQ010000030.1:0-673 GCF_053604665.1 Lacinutrix chionoecetis | reverse complement strand
ACACAGGCTTAGATCCTGCACAATACACGTTTGAGTGGAGTTATCAGGGCACGGTATTACCAAGCGAAACAGGGCCAAGTATTATGCCAACACAAGGCGGTGTGTACACCGTTGTGGTAACCGATAATGCTACAGGCTGTAGCAGCGATGCCACTACCTTTGTAGAAGTAAGCGAGCCACCAGTAATTAGCGCAGAAGTCACCACCTTAGCCTTTGCAGACCAGCATGACATACAGGTAACTGCAACAGGCACCACAGGTACCTCAATAGCCGTGTACGAGTTTAGTATCGATGGTGGCAGCTGGGAGATGAATACGCCAAACGATGGTACTTATACCTTTACCGATGTGGCAGCAGGAGAACATACCATAACAGTAAGAGATATTTTAGGTTGTGGTGAAGCCACCCTAACCATTATGGTGATGGATTACCCACAGTACTTTACACCAAATGGCGATGGTTACCACGACACCTGGAACATTTATGGCATAGGCGACCAGCCAGATGCTGTAATCTATATCTTTGATCGTTTTGGAAAACTGTTAAAACAACTTAGCCCAACAGGCGCAGGATGGGATGGGACTTACAACGGTAACCCAATGCCAACAAGCGATTACTGGTTTACTGTAGAATACAGAGAACCAGGCACAGACCAAAAGAAATCGGTTCGTGC
>NZ_JBSHNQ010000029.1:0-1176 GCF_053604665.1 Lacinutrix chionoecetis | reverse complement strand
TTAACTGTTGCTTGGTTTGTTACTTGTCCAGCATCGATATCATCTTGTGTTACAGCATAGTTGGCTGTGTAAGTCCATATTTCAGTAGGATCTAACTCGTTATCACCATCAGTATCACCAGAAACAAAGGCAATGGCAACCACTGGGTTAGGTGCTTCTAATAAAGGATCAGTTACAACCACATTATCAATAGACACATTACCAGTATTCGTTACAGTGAAGGTATACGTAATCGTTTCATCAACATTAGTACAATTGTCTTGGTCTTCGTCGTTAAAGATTCCAGACTTGACTAAAGCAATCGTGGTATCACCTTGACATAGTGTAATTACCGTCGCATCATCTGTTGTAGCAGTAGTACCAGAGACATCTGTTACAGTAGCATCAGTCAATACATTTTGACCATTAACTGTTGCTTGGTTTGTTACTTGTCCAGCATCGATATCATCTTGTGTTACAGCATAGTTGGCTGTGTAAGTCCATATTTCAGTAGGATCTAATTCGTTATCACCATCGGTATCACCAGAAGCAAATACGATTGCAACCACTGGGTTAGGTGCTTCTAATAAAGGATCGGTAAGCACGATGTTATCAATAGACACGTTACCAGTATTCGTTACAGTAAACGTATAAGTAATGGTTTCATCAACATTAGTACAGTTGTCTTGATCTTCGTCGTTAAAGATTCCAGACTTGATTAAAGCAATAGTTGTATCACCTTGACATAGTGTGATTACTGTTGCATCATCGGTTGTAGCAGTAGTACCAGACACATCAGTTACAGTAGCATCAGTCAATACATTTTGACCGTTAACTGTAGCTTGGTTTGTTACTTGTCCAGCATCGATATCGTCTTGCGTTACAGCATAGTTGGCTGTGTAAGTCCATGTTTCAGTAGGATCTAATTCGTTATCACCATCAGTATCACCAGAAGTAAATACGATTGCAACTACTGGGTTAGGAGCTTCTAATAAAGGATCGGTTACAACCACATTATCAATAGACACATTACCAGTATTCGTTACAGTGAAGGTATAAGTAATCGTTTCATCAACATTAGTACAGTTGTCTTGATCTTCGTCGTTAAAGATTCCAGACTTGACAAGTGCAATAGTTGTATCACCTTGACATAAGGTAATCACTGTTGCATCGTCTGTTGTAGCAGTAGTACCAGAC
>NZ_JBSHNQ010000028.1:0-317 GCF_053604665.1 Lacinutrix chionoecetis | reverse complement strand
TTTTCTGCGCGCACATAAATGGTTTGCGGGTTAACTACATTGGTGTATGGGCTAAAAATCTGCACATTGGCATCGTTAGTGTCTGCTCCTGCCTGCGTGGTAAAATAGGTTAGTGTAATGCCTGTTTGCCCGTTTAGTATTTGCGTGTTGGCATCTTCTAAATTAAATTCTTCGACCTCATCGCCTGGGTTGTTAATATCACAGAGTTCCAGTGGGTCTGGTTGTACCAGTACTGGTAATGGGTTTACTATTAACTCTAAGGCTACGGTTTTGTAACAGCCTGTGGCATTGTCTTCTACACGTACCCAAATGGTTTC
>NZ_JBSHNQ010000027.1:0-281 GCF_053604665.1 Lacinutrix chionoecetis | reverse complement strand
TGTCGCATCATCCGTCGTTGCTGTTGTACCAGAGACATCTGTTACCGTAGCATCAGTCAATACATTTTGACCGTTTACGGTTGCTTGGTTTGTTACTTGTCCAGCATCGATATCGTCTTGTGTTACAGCATAGTTGGCTGGGTAAGTCCATGTTTCAGTAGGATCTAATTCGTTATCACCATCAGTATCACCAGAAGTAAATACGATTGCAACTACTGGGTTAGGAGCTTCTAATAAAGGATCGGTTACAACCACATTATCAATAGACACATTACCAGTAT
>NZ_JBSHNQ010000026.1:0-249 GCF_053604665.1 Lacinutrix chionoecetis | reverse complement strand
ACCAAATGGCGATGGTTACCACGACACCTGGAACATTTATGGCATAGGCGACCAGCCAGATGCTATAATCTATATCTTTGATCGTTTTGGAAAACTGTTAAAACAACTTAGCCCAACAGGCGCAGGATGGGATGGAACTTACAATGGTAACCCAATGCCAACAAGCGATTACTGGTTTACTGTAGAATACAGAGAACCAGGCACAGACCAAAAGAAATCGGTTCGTGCGCATTTTACGCTTAAACGCTA
>NZ_JBSHNQ010000025.1:0-239 GCF_053604665.1 Lacinutrix chionoecetis | reverse complement strand
AACCCGCAAACCATAGTGGCAGGTGTGCTCAATACCAACACCAGCTGTTACAATACAATCACATTAGACCTGGTAGTTGAGCAGGCACCAGTAATTTTTACACCAACCGCTTTAGAATATTGCGATCCAGACAGTGATGGCTTTGGTGTCTTTACCCTTACCGATGCCGATGCACAAATTACAGGAGGCGCACCAGGACTTACCGTTACCTATCACGAAACACCAGCCGATGCGCAAAA
>NZ_JBSHNQ010000024.1:0-350 GCF_053604665.1 Lacinutrix chionoecetis | reverse complement strand
ACCGATAATGCTACAGGCTGTAGCAGCGATGCCACTACCTTTGTAGAAGTAAGCGAGCCACCAGTAATTAGCGCAGAAGTCACCACCTTAGCCTTTGCAGACCAGCATGACATACAGGTAACTGCAACAGGCACCACAGGCACCTCAATAGCCGTGTACGAGTTTAGTATCGATGGTGGCAGCTGGGAGATGAACACGCCAAACGATGGTACTTATACCTTTACCGATGTGGCAGCAGGAGAACATACCATAACAGTAAGAGATATTTTAGGATGTGGTGAAGCCACCCTAACCATTATGGTGATGGATTACCCACAGTACTTTACACCAAATGGCGATGGTTACCACGA
>NZ_JBSHNQ010000023.1:0-281 GCF_053604665.1 Lacinutrix chionoecetis | reverse complement strand
TTATCATTATCAAGATCTCCAGAAGATAGAGTATTTGTGATGTCACCACCTAATAGTGTATCCGTTAATACTATTGAATTTATAGTTGTATTTCCAGTATTAGTTACAGTAAACGTATAAGTCACTGTATTTCCAACACCTGCACAACCATCACCATTATCATTTAAAGTTGCTTCTTTTAATAACACCATCGTGGTATCACCTTGACATAAAGTAATTACTGTCGCATCATCCGTCGTTGCTGTTGTACCAGAGACATCTGTTACCGTAGCATCAGTCAA
>NZ_JBSHNQ010000022.1:0-986 GCF_053604665.1 Lacinutrix chionoecetis | reverse complement strand
TAAGGATGTTCTGCATTACCACCTTCGAAGCCCACTAAAATTTCTTCATCGATTTCTGGCACAAAATGAAAGCCTTTGTCGCCACCAGCATGAGGTGTTACTATACGTATCCAAGGTGTTATTTCTCCTAATTCTTTTTGCCATGGAAATTGTACGCGTATTCTGCCTAAGCCTTCTGGATCTGCGTTTTCCATAACTATGGCAGTTTGTGTTTCGCTTTTAGGAAACGCATTTATGTTTGTGTTTGGGTAGGCATCAAACTCTGCTGTAACTGCTTCGAACCGGTTTTGGTAATCGCCATTTTCTCTATTGGAGTGGGTGATGCTTGTAACTCTGTAATTGGCACCTTCAATTTTTACAATATTCCCTAATTTAACACCAGGATTATCGCTAACACCATTAAGTTTTACTTGCTGTATTTCAATAGCCTTTTTTTGCAATTCAATACTACTATCTAAACGTTGTTTAGCTTTTGGGTCGTTATAGAGGTTGTGCCACACCTTGGTTTGTTTATTGTAAATGGTATTTGCTTTGTTAGACACAAAACCACTGTAACCGTTTGCTCCTGCAGTAATGTCTTTAGAGTCTTTTTCGTGCACATCGCTTAATAAATAATCATTTGCATAATACTTGTAATTATGCGATTGTGGCATGAGGTTTAAATTGTATTCTTTTAAATCGAAACCGTAAGTTAGGCTCAATTCCTGGTTTTCTGGTTTCCCAAAGATTAGTTGTGTCCCGTTATAATAAAACCATTCTCCATATTGCGCTGCAAGACGGCTGGCATAATCGTAAGCGCTTTCGTTGTGTTGTACAGAGTAGTGCAGAGTAGAGGTGTTGTTGGGTTGTATTAATACGTCTAATTTAGACTTGTCGTAATCGTTAAAGGTCTTTTCTATAATTTCAGACAGTGTTACGTCATTATGTGAGGCGTAATGTGGTCCATCGTCCGCAATAAAAGTAGGACTCTGTGCTTTAATAACAAC
>NZ_JBSHNQ010000021.1:0-201 GCF_053604665.1 Lacinutrix chionoecetis | reverse complement strand
GCCATCACTGTCTGGATCGCAATATTCTAAAGCGGTTGGTGTAAAAATTACTGGTGCCTGCTCAACTACCAGGTCTAATGTGATTGTATTGTAACAGCTGGTGTTGGTATTGAGCACACCTGCCACTATGGTTTGCGGGTTACTTATATTAGTGTAGGTATTTGGTAATGGGTTGGTTTGAGCGTCTGCATCTGCCTGATT
>NZ_JBSHNQ010000020.1:0-343 GCF_053604665.1 Lacinutrix chionoecetis | reverse complement strand
TGTTTAATGTTGGTTTCTTGTTAGTTTTAGTTACTTTCTCTGTTAATATAGACCCAAGCGGCTTTGGTTTTGTTGCCTTGGTAGTTCATTACATAATAATAGGTGCCTACTGGTAACTCATCGCCATCTAACGATTGTCCGCGCCACTCGTTGGTGTAATTTGTTTTCTCATAAACTTTAACGCCGTTTCTATTAAAGATGGCTAAAGTTTGTACATCGTAACTGCTTAAATCGAAGGTGTCGTTTAAACCGTCGCCATTTGGTGAAATACCTTGTGGGATAATACAAGTGTCTAACTCAAAGACTTCTATGTCTTCACTCGAGGTACAACCTGTGTCGTTAA
>NZ_JBSHNQ010000019.1:0-282 GCF_053604665.1 Lacinutrix chionoecetis | reverse complement strand
TACAGGAGGCGCACCAGGACTTACCGTTACCTATCACGAAACACCAGCCGATGCGCAAAACAACATCAACCCATTAGCCAGTCCGTATAACAACATTGTGGTTAACATGCAAACCATCTACGTACGCGTAGAAAGTGCAACTATAGCAACAGACTGTGCCAGTTTCGAAGACCTTGTACTCATTGTCAACCCAACCCCACAAATCATCAGCGCACAAGATTTAACACCCTTAGCCGTTTGCGATAACGATGCCGATGGGTTTGCCACCTTTAATTTACCAAC
>NZ_JBSHNQ010000018.1:0-282 GCF_053604665.1 Lacinutrix chionoecetis | reverse complement strand
GCCATCACTGTCTGGATCGCAATATTCTAAAGCGGTTGGTGTAAAAATTACTGGTGCCTGCTCAACTACCAGGTCTAATGTGATTGTATTGTAACAGCTGGTGTTGGTATTGAGCACACCTGCCACTATGGTTTGCGGGTTGCTTATATTAGTGTAGGTATTTGGTAATGGGTTGGTTTGAGCGTCTGCATCTGCCTGATTTAGGTAATACGTAACGCTATAGGCTGGATTGCTGCCTGTTATTTCGTTGTTTTTTATGGTTAAATCGATGGCTGTAAAACC
>NZ_JBSHNQ010000017.1:0-1315 GCF_053604665.1 Lacinutrix chionoecetis | reverse complement strand
AAAGAACTGAGGTAAAAAACAAACAAATTCTTCTTTAATCTGAGACAATATTATTCTAGGCTCATAGATTCTAAAATCAGATTCTTGAGCTTTTTTTATTCAATTTATCTGCTATTTATCTCGGCAATACAGAAACGTAGGTTTCATCATAGGGCCTACCGGATTTTGCGATGGCAAAAGATTGTTTAAGTAGTTTGTTGGATACTGCTATCAATGCCAATTTCTTGCTCTTGCCCTTGTTCACGATTCGCTCATACACCTCTCTGCATGCCTTGTTGTGTTTACAGGCATTGAAAGAACATAGAAACAATAGATGCCTAAGCTTTCTATTGCCGACCTTACTTATTCTCGCACGACCTCTTACACTGCTCCCTGACTCTCGTATCGTTGGGGTTATACCGACATAACTACAAAGCTGTGATGCCGTTTCGAACTTGTTAAAACCATCGGTGACCACTATTAGGAACAATGCAGTCTTTTGACCTATACCAGGTATTGACATCAACAAGGTCAATTGCTCCTGTTGGTCCTCTTTTACCAATGTTAGAATCTTTGATTCGATTGCAGCTACCTCTTTATTCAGCTGCTTCTTGTTACGTATCAAGGAACGATAAACAAACTTTGAGGGTATACCTAAAACTGCTTCCCCATGTATCTTGTTCTTGGTTGCCGTTCGTTGTTTTAAATAGGTATCCAATAATCGGAACAACTGTAAACATTCGCTCTGGGTATCCGTCAAAGCATTGTAAATAGGAACCTCGTTGATCAGGGCATATTCACATATAGCCTTGGCATCGCTCTTGTCCGTTTTTACCTTTGCCAGTTTCATTTGAATGAATCGCTTTATCGATAATGGGTTTACTACTGAAACTACTACTCCATTCTTGTAAAGAAACTGCGCAAGTCTATAATGATAATAACCGGTAGCTTCCATAACGACCAATGAGTCTTCAGGTAATTCTTTAAGGAATTTCTTGAATCCAATTTCATCGTTCTTATACTGGTCGTGACCTTTGTTACTACCATGTACATCAAAGACATCTTTACTGATGTCAACTCCAAAAGTTTCTTTATATTTATTCATAAGATATCTTTTATGAAAGAACCAGCTACTTCTGCTCACAACAACTTGAAAACGAGATCTAAAGTCTCACAGAACTGAACGTGATCTGAGTAGTAAAAGAGAGAGGATTATCAATGTTGTCGAAGTCTAAAGCTTCACCGTATATAGTAACCTTAATTCTCTCTTTTGTTCTTTCTATTTATAGCAACAATTTACTGAGAATCAAACTTAAGTCGTATATAATTTATTGCT
>NZ_JBSHNQ010000016.1:0-1131 GCF_053604665.1 Lacinutrix chionoecetis | reverse complement strand
TAAGTAATCGTTTCATCAACATTAGTACAGTTGTCTTGATCTTCGTCGTTAAAGATTCCAGACTTGACAAGTGCAATAGTTGTATCACCTTGACATAAGGTAATCACTGTTGCATCGTCTGTTGTAGCAGTAGTACCAGACACATCTGTTACAGTAGCATCAGTCAATACATTTTGACCGTTCACTGTTGCTTGGTTTGTTACTTGTCCAGCATCGATATCATCTTGTGTTACAGCATAGTTGGCTGTGTAAGTCCATGTTTCCGTAGGATCTAATTCGTTATCACCATCGGTATCACCAGAAGCAAATACGATTGCAACCACTGGGTTAGGAGCTTCTAATAAAGGATCGGTAAGCACGATGTTATCAATAGATACGTTACCAGTATTCGTTACAGTGAAGGTATACGTAATCGTTTCATCAACATTAGTACAGTTGTCCTGATCTTCGTCGTTAAAGATTCCAGACTTGACTAAAGCAATCGTGGTATCACCTTGACATAGTGTGATTACTGTTGCATCGTCTGTTGTAGCAGTAGTACCAGAGACATCTGTTACAGTAGCATCAGTCAATACATTTTGACCGTTCACTGTAGCTTGGTTTGTTACTTGTCCAGCATCGATATCGTCTTGTGTTACAGCATAGTTGGCTGTGTAAGTCCATATTTCAGTAGGATCTAACTCGTTATCACCATCAGTATCACCAGAAACAAAGGCAATGGCAACCACTGGGTTAGGTGCTTCTAATAAAGGGTCAGTTACAACCACATTATCAATAGACACGTTACCTGTATTCGTTACAGTGAAGGTATAAGTAATCGTTTCATCAACATTAGTACAGTTGTCCTGATCTTCGTCGTTAAAGATTCCAGACTTGACAAGTGCAATAGTTGTATCACCTTGACATAGTGTGATTACTGTTGCATCATCGGTTGTAGCAGTAGTACCAGACACATCTGTTACAGTAGCATCAGTCAATACATTTTGACCATTAACTGTTGCTTGGTTTGTTACTTGTCCAGCATCGATATCATCTTGTGTTACAGCATAGTTGGCTGTGTAAGTCCATATTTCAGTAGGATCTAACTCGTTATCACCATCAGTATCACCAGAAACAAAGGCAATGGCAACC
>NZ_JBSHNQ010000015.1:0-849 GCF_053604665.1 Lacinutrix chionoecetis | reverse complement strand
TTGTATTAATACGTCTAATTTAGACTTGTCGTAATCGTTAAAGGTCTTTTCTATAATTTCAGACAGTGTTACGTCATTATGTGAGGCGTAATGTGGTCCATCGTCCGCAATAAAAGTAGGACTCTGTGCTTTAATAACAACGGTATCTCCAGAACTTGCTTCGTGCCCTTTCACAGTTTTTACCTGTGTTACAATGCCTTTAAATTCTAAGGTTTCATAACCGCTAAATGCATCTATAGAAGTTGTTTGAAGTGTTATGGTTTCGCCTAAGAAGTTTTTACTGGATTCTCCTAAGGCTTGAGACAAATCTTCGAGAACATCCATTCTACAAACCAACTCCATAACATGATGAGCGTCTATTTGCTGGTGTAACATTACGCTTTTAAAAGCTGTAATTTCTTTGCCACTTATAAAAATATTTGTCTTGCTTTGTAGTGCCATAATTTTTAATTATTTGAGTTAACAAATTTCTTCCTCGGTTGTTGATGACAGTGTAAAATTTTCAGGATTAAAGTAGTGTTAATTGCTGCTAAAAAAACGAAATTTATTTTTTGTTTGGTTGAATCTTGATTTAAGCTCCCTATTTTTATACAAGCAATGGACATATAAGATCTACATCAAACTTAACTCTACACCAGCCATTTTCATCCTAATTATCCATGTAAGCAAATTTGATTTTACATAAATTACACTTTAGCAGGCCAATTGTTACTAAATTTGGTTCCTTTTACACTAATCTCCTGCGCAGATATTACTATTCTTGTTTTTAGAGGTTGTGAGCTAACAGCATCAAAATCCTCAACATAATCTAAACAGTAAGCGTCTTTAAATTTAACGGTTTTTAAACTG
>NZ_JBSHNQ010000014.1:0-885 GCF_053604665.1 Lacinutrix chionoecetis | reverse complement strand
AGAATTGGCTGGTCCTGTGCCTGTAGAATTGGCTGCTGGGTTTGTAATACGCCAGTTACCATTAGCACCTCCAAAACCTGTACCTGTCCATCCTGTTGGAGCAACACCTGGAGTGTCTCCAAAACCTTCTGTAAATATGGTTGATGATGCACCTGAAGCACATGTAACACCTACTGGTGGTGGTGGTGGTGTGTTTAATGTTGTAAAGTTTACTGGGCCGCCATAGACACTTTGTCCGCTACCACAATCTGCAAGTATATATATCTCGTATACTGTACTCGATGTAAGTCCTGTTGCTAATAATGGGTTGGTTGTTGTTACGGTTCCAGCACCTGTTGGTGTTCCTGTTCCTGCAGGTTGGATAACATACTCCCATTGTGTTTCACTGTTATTAGCTGTCCATGAGATATCGGCTGTAGTATCTGTAATGTTAGCAACCATTATATTACTTGGTGCAATACAAAAGTCACCACAGGTTTCTACTGTAATCTGGTCTAAAGCCATATCGCCTTCAAAACCATTTCCTGTGCCACCATAGCTAAATTCTATATAGATTACTTGTCCTAAGTAAGCATCTAAATTAACACCTATTGGCACCCATGCTTCTGCGTCTGTGGTTTGTAAATCGCCTATCCATGTGTATTCTGTTGTAAATGGTCCTGTAGCACTTGTACCTACATTAACATTTAATGTACCTATATCATCTCCAAAGGCATGCATAAAAAAGGCTAACTCAGCACCATCTGTTGCTGTAGATAAATCAATCGCTGGTGATATTGCAGAGGCAATGGCTGACGAATTTCCAGAAGCTTCATACTCTAAGTGTACGCCTGGATTGCCATCATAAGAGTTGGCTGGTCCTGTACCTGTAGAATTGGCTGCTGG
>NZ_JBSHNQ010000013.1:0-846 GCF_053604665.1 Lacinutrix chionoecetis | reverse complement strand
GGAGCCGATTCAGATCCAGATGGCGCAATCGATCCAGCAACCGTATCGTTTACCGATCCGGCCGCTACAGATACCGATGGCGATGGCGATAACGATGAGTTAGTAGTACCAGGCGAAGGAACCTGGACAGTAGATGAAACTGGCGTGGTAACCTTCACACCAGAACCAGGCTTTACAGGCGATCCAACACCAGTAAACTATACTATAGATGATAACGATGGCAACACATCAAACGAAGCAACAATCACGTTAGACTTTGATGCACAGCCACCAGTAACCCAAGACGATGATATTACAGGCTTACCAACGAACACACCAGCGGTAGTTGATCCATTTGCAGACAATGGCAATGGTATCGATCAAGATCCAGATGGAACGATAGATGTAAGCACAGTAAACATTGTAACACCAGGCGCAACCGATACGGATGGCGATGGCGATAACGATGAGTTAGTGGTACCAGGCGAAGGCACCTGGACTGTAGATGATACTACAGGAGCAGTAACCTTCACACCAGAAGCAGGCTTTACAGGTGATCCAACACCAATCGACTACAACGTAGAAGATAACGATGGTAATGTGTCTAACGACTCAACGATTACCTTAGACTTCGATGCACAAGATCCAATCGCAGAAGACGATGATGTAGCTGGTTTACCAACCAATACACCAGCCACAGTAGATGTAACCGCAGACAATGGAAATGGAGCCGATTCAGATCCAGATGGCGCAATCGATCCAGCAACCGTATCGTTTACCGATCCGGCCGCTACAGATACCGATGGCGATGGCGATAACGATGAGTTAGTAGTACCAGGCGAAGGAACCTGGACAGTAGATGAAACT
>NZ_JBSHNQ010000012.1:0-1081 GCF_053604665.1 Lacinutrix chionoecetis | reverse complement strand
TAAACGGAACCTTAGATTTACAAGATGATTCTCAATTAGTACAAGGCATACACAGCGATTTGCTTACTTCCGCTAATGGTAGAGTATTAAGACGTCAAGAAGGCACAAGCAATGTTTACAGATATAACTACTGGTCATCGCCTGTGGGCACAACATCTGCAACCGCATTAACAGATAACAACACCACTGCCAATAATCCCAACAACACTGCATACACTTTAAATATGCTTAAAGACGGCACCGGAAGCCCTATTGAGTTTACCAACAACTATAACGAAACAGGAAAAGTGAGTACCGCATGGTTATATGCCTTTAATAACGGTGTCACCTATTACGATTGGAACCACCTCTCTTTAAACGAAGCAATAGCTCCTGGTTTGGGTTACTCGCAAAAAGGAACTGGAGTCGGTACAAACCAACAGTATATTTTTGAAGGCAAACCTAACAACGGAACCATTTTAATAAATGCCGTAGATACTGGTGGTCCTGGAAGTGTGGATGGTGTCTCGGCTACCTCTACCCTGTTAGGAAACCCTTATCCTTCTGCCTTAGATGCCAGACAGTTTATTACAGATAATACCGCAACTGGTGTTATTGATGGTACCATTCTACTATGGGAACAATGGGCAGGAAATTCTCACGTTACTGTGTCTTACGAAGGTGGTTATGCTTATATTAACAACCTAACCACTGTAAAAGCAGCACAATACCCTTACAGTTTTGATAGTAACACCATGTCTGGTGGTACTAAAAAACCGTCGTTTTACATCCCTCCTGGACAAGGCTTCTTTGTAGAGGTTGTTGGTAATGGAAATATTGAGTTTAATAATAATCAACGTGTATTTATTAAAGAGAGTGATGCCTCTGCTACTAATCCTAACGTAGGGTCTACTTTCTTTAAAAACAGTAATCCGCCAACACCAACTGGTACAGATCCTAATAACTATCAATTATTAAGGTTAGAACTGTCTATGTCAGACACCTCAAGTCGTACTATGGTTTTAGGCTTTGATGATGCTTTTACAGACAATGGCAGAGAATACGGTTTCGATGGTGGTTATATTACCACGCCATTAAGTAA
>NZ_JBSHNQ010000011.1:0-377 GCF_053604665.1 Lacinutrix chionoecetis | reverse complement strand
TCTTCGTCGTTAAAGATTCCAGACTTGACAAGTGCAATAGTTGTATCACCTTGACATAAGGTAATCACTGTTGCATCGTCTGTTGTAGCAGTAGTACCAGACACATCTGTTACAGTAGCATCAGTCAATACATTTTGACCATTAACTGTAGCTTGGTTTGTTACTTGTCCAGCATCAATATCATCTTGTGTTACAGCATAGTTGGCTGTGTAAGTCCATGTTTCAGTAGGATCTAATTCGTTATCACCATCGGTATCACCAGAAGCAAATACGATTGCAACCACTGGGTTAGGTGCTTCTAATAAAGGATCGGTTACAACCACATTATCAATAGACACATTACCAGTATTCGTTACAGTGAAGGTGTAAGTAATCGT
>NZ_JBSHNQ010000010.1:0-546 GCF_053604665.1 Lacinutrix chionoecetis | reverse complement strand
TTAACAGTTTTCCAAAACGATCAAAGATATAGATTATAGCATCTGGCTGGTCGCCTATGCCATAAATGTTCCAGGTGTCGTGGTAACCATCGCCATTTGGTGTAAAGTACTGTGGGTAATCCATCACCATAATGGTTAGGGTGGCTTCACCACATCCTAAAATATCTCTTACTGTTATGGTATGTTCTCCTGCTGCCACATCGGTAAAGGTATAAGTGCCATCGTTTGGCGTGTTCATCTCCCAGCTGCCACCATCGATACTAAACTCGTACACGGCTATTGAGGTGCCTGTGATGCCTGTTGCAGTTACCTGTATGTCATGCTGGTCTGCAAAGGCTAAGGTGGTGACTTCTGCAGTAATTACTGGTGGTTCGCTTACTTCTACAAAGGTAGTGGCATCGCTGTTACAGCCTGTAGCATTATCGGTTACCACAACGGTGTACACACCGCCTTGTGTTGGCATAATACTTGGCCCTGTTTCGCTTGGTAATACCGTGCCCTGATAACTCCACTCAAACGTGTATTGTGCAGGATCTAAGCCTGTGT
>NZ_JBSHNQ010000009.1:0-383 GCF_053604665.1 Lacinutrix chionoecetis | reverse complement strand
GAAACAGCAACGTTCAACGACACGACTTGTGCTTGGGAAGTAACCGGAACACAACCAGCAGAACCAACCACAGCTTGTTATGAAACAGCAACGTTTAATGACACAACATGTGCTTGGGAAGTTTCAGGTACACAACCAGCTGAACCAACAACAGCATGTTACGAAACAGCGACGTTTAATGATACAACATGTATGTGGGAAGTAACCGGAACGCAACCAGCAGAACCAACAACTGCATGTTACGAAACAGCAACGTTCAACGACACCACTTGTGCTTGGGAAGTAACCGGAACACAACCAACCGAACCAACCACAGCATGTTACGAAACAGCAACGTTTAACGACACGACTTGTGCTTGGGAAGTAACCGGAACACAACCAGC
>NZ_JBSHNQ010000008.1:0-537 GCF_053604665.1 Lacinutrix chionoecetis | reverse complement strand
GTTAAAGATTCCAGACTTGACAAGTGCAATAGTTGTATCACCTTGACATAAGGTAATCACCGTCGCATCGTCTGTTGTAGCAGTAGTACCAGACACATCGGTTACGGTAGCATCTGTTAATACATTCTGACCGTTAACGGTGGCTTGGTTTGTTACCTGTCCAGCATCAATATCGTCTTGCGTCACGGCATAGTCTGCAGTGTAGGTCCACGTTTCAGTAGGATCTAATTCGTTATCACCATCAGTATCACCAGAAACAAAAGCAATGGCAACCACTGGGTTAGGTGCTTCCAATAAAGGATCGGTTAATACAATATTATCAATAGAAACGTTACCTGTATTGGTTACAGTAAAGGTATAGGTAATGGTTTCATCTACATTAGTACAGTTATCCTGGTCTTCGTCGTTAAACACACCAGACTTCACTAAAGCAATGGTTGTATCACCTTGACATAAGGTAATCACCGTGGCATCGTCTGTTGTTGCGGTTGTACCAGACACATCGGTTACGGTAGCATCTGTTAATACATTCTGACC
>NZ_JBSHNQ010000007.1:0-285 GCF_053604665.1 Lacinutrix chionoecetis | reverse complement strand
ACCAAATGGCGATGGTTACCACGACACCTGGAACATTTATGGCATAGGCGACCAGCCAGATGCTATAATCTATATCTTTGATCGTTTTGGAAAACTGTTAAAACAACTTAGCCCAACAGGCGCAGGATGGGATGGAACTTATAATGGTAACCCAATGCCAACAAGCGATTACTGGTTTACTGTAGAATACAGAGAACCAGGCACAGACCAAAAGAAATCGGTTCGTGCGCATTTTACGCTTAAACGCTAAAATAAAAAACAACTGTTTGTAAATAATAAAATGCC
>NZ_JBSHNQ010000006.1:0-453 GCF_053604665.1 Lacinutrix chionoecetis | reverse complement strand
TGAAGGTTACCTCGCCAGTTTCATCTACTGTCCAGGTACCTTCGCCTGGTACTACTAACTCATCGTTATCGCCATCGCCATCCGTATCGGTTGCGGCCGGATCGGTAAACGATACGGTTGCTGGATCGATTGCGCCATCTGTATCTGAATCGGCTCCGTTTCCATTGTCTGCCGTTACATCTACAGTGGCTGGTGTATTGGTTGGTAAACCTGCTACATCATCGTCTTCTGCGATTGGATCTTGTGCATCGAAGTCTAAGGTAATCGTTGAGTCGTTAGACACATTACCGTCGTTATCTTCCACGTTGTAGTCGATTGGTGTTGGATCGCCTGTAAAGCCTGCTTCTGGTGTGAAGGTTACTGCGCCTGTAGTATCATCTACAGTCCAGGTGCCTTCGCCTGGTACCACTAACTCATCGTTATCGCCATCGCCATCCGTATCGGTTGCGCCTG
>NZ_JBSHNQ010000005.1:0-206 GCF_053604665.1 Lacinutrix chionoecetis | reverse complement strand
GCGGCCGGATCGGTAAACGATACGGTTGCTGGATCGATTGCGCCATCTGGATCTGAATCGGCTCCGTTTCCATTGTCTGCGGTTACATCTACTGTGGCTGGTGTATTGGTTGGTAAACCAGCTACATCATCGTCTTCTGCGATTGGATCTTGTGCATCGAAGTCTAAGGTAATCGTTGAGTCGTTAGACACATTACCATCGTTATC
>NZ_JBSHNQ010000004.1:0-281 GCF_053604665.1 Lacinutrix chionoecetis | reverse complement strand
CCTGTAGTATCATCTACAGTCCAGGTGCCTTCGCCTGGTACCACTAACTCATCGTTATCGCCATCGCCATCCGTATCGGTTGCGCCTGCTGTTACAATGTTTACTGTACTTGCATCTATCGTTCCATCTGGATCTTGATCGATACCATTGCCATTGTCTGCAAATGGATCGACTACCGCTGGTGTGTTCGTTGGTAAGCCTGTAATATCATCGTCTTGGGTTACTGGTGGCTGTGCATCAAAGTCTAACGTGATTGTTGCTTCGTTTGATGTGTTGCCATC
>NZ_JBSHNQ010000003.1:0-296 GCF_053604665.1 Lacinutrix chionoecetis | reverse complement strand
ACAACAGACGATGCAACAGTGATTACCTTATGTCAAGGTGATACAACTATTGCACTTGTCAAGTCTGGAATCTTTAACGACGAAGATCAAGACAACTGTACTAATGTTGATGAAACGATTACTTACACCTTCACTGTAACTAATACTGGTAATGTGTCTATTGATAACATCGTGCTTACCGATCCTTTATTAGAAGCTCCTAACCCAGTGGTTGCAATCGTATTTGCTTCTGGTGATACCGATGGTGATAACGAATTAGATCCTACGGAAACATGGACTTACACAGCCAACTATGC
>NZ_JBSHNQ010000002.1:0-281 GCF_053604665.1 Lacinutrix chionoecetis | reverse complement strand
GTAGAAGAATGTGATGACGATAACGATGGCTTTGCCCTGTTCGATTTAGACGCGCAAACCGCTATTATTATCAATGGCGAACCAGACATTAGCATCCTCTATTACGAAACACAGGACGATGCCATGACCATGACCAATCCGTTAGCAAGCCCATACGCTAACATTGTAGCAAATATGCAAACCATATATGTGGTTGCTACTAACGATGTTACCGGTTGCTTTACTATAGTAGAATTACCATTATCGGTTATCCCATCACCAGTAGTACCTTTAGACATCGA
>NZ_JBSHNQ010000001.1:0-335 GCF_053604665.1 Lacinutrix chionoecetis | reverse complement strand
GACAGATGTGCAACAGAGCCAGCCACAGCTTGTTATGAAACAGCAACGTTTAATGACACGACTTGTGCTTGGGAAGTATCCGGTACACAACCAGCAGAACCAACAACAGCATGTTACGAAACTGCTACGTTTAACGATACAACGTGTATGTGGGAAGTAAGCGGTACACAACCAGCGGAACCAACCACTGCCTGTTATGAACCAGCAACGTTTAACGACACGACTTGTGCTTGGGAAGTAACCGGAACACAACCAGCCGAACCAACCACAGCCTGTTACGAAACAGCAACGTTTAACGACACGACTTGTGCTTGGGAAGTAACCGGAACACAACC